>NZ_LWLC01000020.1:0-129836 GCF_001905065.1 Saccharothrix sp. CB00851 | reverse complement strand
CCCCGATCCGGCGACCACGCCGTCGGTGTGCGCGCCGGTCGTACCCCGGCGGTACAGGTCGATCTCCACGAACGACCCGACGTCGAGCAGCAGGTCCAGCCGCTCCCGCGCGGTCAGCTTGCCCAGCGAGTGCTGCCGCGTCACCGCCTCGGGCCGCCCGGCCGCGATCCGCGACCGCAACCGGCCGTGCTCCTCGCGCAACCCCGCCATCGACCGCCCGGCGGGTCCCTCGGCGGGGTCCTCGGTCAGCCGGACCGCCGCGAAATCGAGTTCCGAAGTGCTCATCCGGACACTCCTTGGCATCGGTCGGGAAGCCTCGAATGTAGTCGGGAATGTCTCTGCGGCGTCCATCATCCGGCAACGCCGAAGTCACTCGGCTACGGATTTCCGATCCGGCCGCGCGAAAGGCCCGTGAGTCGACAATCGACTCACGGGCCGGCCATTCGGATATCAGAACGCCTGGTTCGCGAAACCCCTCCGCGCCGCCGCCGACAGGAACGACTGCCACGCCGAGCTGCTGGTGTGCGGGTCACCGGTGATGCCGAGCCGGGACTTGGCCGTGTTGAAGGCACTCGTGGTCAGCGGACCCCAAATGCCGTCCACCGCCAGGCCAGAGCTCATGAAGTTGTTGCACAGCGCCTGGACGAACTTCGTGTCGCTCTCCGAGCCCGTCACGCACCGCACCGGCAGACCGCCGAAGTCGGAGTGGATGTGGTCTTCGTGCGCGGCGTTGTACCAGCCGTCCAGCGCGTACCGGAACCGACGACGGCACACCGCGTCCACCGCCAGGTAACGGCGGCGCACCGCCAGCGTGCCCGACGCGTGGTGGCGGTCCAGCGGCGACGACACCTGCCCGCCGCTCCACCGGACGTAGTCGAGGTCCATCGCGGTGCCCGAGCCGTGCTGGCCGGGCTTGTTCACGTAGAACCCCGCCGACACCAGGTACGTGATGCTGCCGTACGCCGACGACAGCGACCGCAGGTCCCTGATCCACAGCACCAGGGAGTCGTAGAACGCCTGCGTGGCCTGCCAGTTGCGCAGCGTCGTGTTGCCGCGGTTGGAGCGCCAGTAGTAGACGGGAGTGCCGTCGATCCGCTGGAACGTGATCATCGGGTCGCCTCCGCGGTGATCAGCCGGCCGCCGGTGAGCCAGCCGGAACGGGTGCCCGCGACGCCCAGGGCCTTCGCGTCGCGCGGCACGTCCGGACGGGTCCGGTCCGCGTCGAGCACGCCGGTGAGCGGGGTGGCGTCGACCATTTCGTTGCCGACCCAGTGCACGCGGCCGTCCACCGAGGCCAGGCCGCGCACGGCGACACCGTCCAGCCGGGGGCGGGACGTCCAGGTGACGCCGTCACGGGAGGTGTGCAGGACCGTGCCGGAGATGTCGACGGCCGCCACGACCCAGCCGTCGGCGGTCGCGGCGACCGCGGTGGCGGACAGGTCGTCGGTCCACTCCAGACCGCGGACCGGGACGGTGGTCCAGCCCGAAGAGGTGCGGCGGGCGGCGATGCGGACCTCCGAAGCGCGCTCGTGCTTGAGCACGGAGCCGAACGCCAAGCCGCCGCCGACCGCGGTGAACTCCGAGCGCACGCCGTGCAGGCGACGGGCCTCGCGCCAGGCGACGGCGTCGGTGGACTCCCAGATCGTGGCGATCGGGTCGCCCTTGAGCGCACCCACGGCGTGGAACGCGGACCCGTGGGTGGTGACGTCGACCAGGTCCGCGCCGGTGAGGCCCTCGGTGATGCGCACCGAGCCGCCTTCGTCGACGACGACCCACTGGCCGTTCTCTTCGGTCAACATGAGAGGGGTGCCGTCGGACGCGAGGAACACGCCGGCGGCCTTGCGCGGGTTGTCCGCGGCGCCCGACGCGGGTGCCGCGGCAGCCGCGTGGGCCGGTAGTGCGCTGGTGAGGGCCGCGGTCGCGGCAGCTCCCAGCACGAACGTTCGCCGATCGAGCACGTCAGTCCTTTCGGGGGCAGGGGGAAGTGCTGACGTGGCACAGGGCCGGTTGGAACTTTTCCAACCCACAAAGTATGGGTGACCGACCGTTGCGGCAATGGTCCGTTCCGCCCAAAAAGCCGGGAGGGCGTCGGAGGGCTGGGGTAGGATTCCAGTGTTCGCGACTGGCGTGCCGAGGGTGGGAACGACCACCGGGGAGCGTTGAGCCGGATCGCACCGCGCGCCTGGGTGCTACGGCAGCGCCCCCGCGCGCGTGGAGGTCGTCGTGCACGAACCCGCGATCCCGTCGTTGACCGGTGCCGACCCCGAGGTCGCCCGCCTGGTCCAAGCCGAGGCACGCCGCCAGTTCGAGAAGATCCGCCTGATCGCCTCGGAGAACTACGTCTCGACCGCGGTCCTGGAAGCCACCGGTTCCGTGCTGACCAACAAGTACTCCGAGGGCTACGCCGGTCGCCGCTACTACGAGGGCCAGCAGGTCGTCGACCCGGTCGAGGAGCTGGCGGTGGCCAGGGCGAAGGCGTTGTTCGGCGTCGACCACGCCAACGTGCAGCCCTACTCCGGCTCACCGGCCAACCTCGCCGTCTACCTGGCGTTCCTGAACCCCGGCGACACGGTCATGGGCATGGCGCTGCCCGCCGGCGGCCACCTCACCCACGGCTGGAGCGTCTCGGCCACCGGCAAGTGGTTCCGCAGCGTCCAGTACGGCGTGACCAAGGAGACCGGCGTGGTCGACCTCGACCAGGTCCGCGACCTGGCCCGCGCCGAACGCCCCAAGGTGATCTTCTGCGGCGGCACGGCCATCCCGCGCACCATCGACTTCCCGGCGTTCGCCGAGATCGCGAACGAAGTGGGCGCCGTGCTCGCCGCCGACATCGCGCACATCGCGGGCCTGGTCGCGGGCGGCGCGCACCCGTCACCGGTCGGGCACGCCCAGGTGATCACCACGACCACCCACAAGACGCTGCGCGGCCCGCGTGGCGCGATGATCCTCACCGACGCCGAGCACGCGAAGGCGATCGACAAGGCGGTGTTCCCCGGCCTGCAGGGCGGGCCGCACAACCACACCACCGCCGCCATCGCGGTCGCGCTGGGCGAGGCGTCGGAGCCGTCGTTCGGCCTCTACGCGCACGCCATCGTGCAGAACGCCCGCGCGCTGGCCGCCGCGCTGCTCGACCGGGGCTTCGACCTGGTCTCGGGCGGCACCGACAACCACCTCATCCTGGCCGACCTGACCAGCAAGGGCCTTGGCGGCAAGCCCGCCGCCAAGGCCCTGGACCGGGCGGGCATCGAGGCCAACTACAACACCGTCCCGTTCGACCCGCGCAAGCCGTTCGACCCGTCCGGCGTCCGCCTCGGTACGGCCGCCATCACCACCCGCGGCCTCACCGAGGACCACATGCCGCAGCTCGCGGAGTGGATCGACCGGGCCGTCCGGGCGGCCGACGACGAGCAGGCGCTGGACCGCATCGCCGCCGAGGTCGCCGAGCTGATGGCGGGCTACCCGATGCCCGGCTGGGCATAGGGCGTGTACCGAGGTCCGCGCTCGCGACAGCCCTGGCTCTCATCGACCGGGACCTCTGCACGCCCTACCCGACCACGTCGGCCAGTCGCGCCACGTCCTCCCGGAACGTCTCGTGCCGGACGGTGACGTGGTCCGCGACGTGACCGGTAACCGGCAGCTGGTCGGCGGGCAGCTCCGCCCCGTCGACCAGCACCGGGATCACCGGCACGGCACGCTCCGCCGCGCGTTCCACCTCGGCGCGCATCAGGTCGGTCGGCGTCCAGCCCGGCCCGACGACGGCGAGCAGCACGTCGCACTCGCCGACGTCACCCACCACCGACCGGCCGAAGTCGTCCAGCCGATCGGCGATGCGCCCCGCCAGGTGCACGTCCTGCGGCCGCCGGTAGCTGAGGAACAGCCGCGCGGCGCGTGCGGCGGGGGACAGGTCGATCCCGGCCAACGCGGCGAACGCCCGGTCGCGCACGTCGGCGGGGTCGACGCCGCACCGGGCCAGCACGTCGAGCGCCACGCCCTCGTCCTCCGCCAGCACGCCCAGCAGCAGGTGCTCGGTGACCACGTGCCGGTGCCCCAACGCCAACGACTCCCGCACGGCCGCCGCCAACGCCCGCTTCGCACCGGGCGTGAACGGCAGGTAGCCGGGCACGGGCACGCTGCCCCGCCCGTCCACCTCCAGCACCCGCGCGCGGCACGCGTCCCACGAAAGCCCGACCGACGCCAGCACCGCAGCCGCGGCACCGCCCTCGCCGATCAGGCCGAGCAACAGGTGTTCGGTGCCGATGGCGGTGTGGTTGAACCTGCGCGCCTCCTGAAGGGCCACCACGGAGACCCGGCGCGCGCTCTCGGTGAACCGTTCCAACGTCAATCCTTCGCCACCGTCGGACCAGCCCCGGGATCAGGCTGTCATCAGTGCATCGCACCGAGTTTCCGGGTGTTACCGGAATTTGTCAGTAGCCGAACGCCTCGCTTCGGACATCGTGTCACTGCCGCCGTGCGCGGTTTCGGCGATCAGGACCAGTTCGGCGTCCGGCCACGCGTGCGCCAACTCGAACGGCGTGCCGATCAGATTTCCCAGGTCGAGCACTCCTTGAACGATTACGCCCGGGATACCCGCGAGCTTGCCCGCCTCGGCCAGCACGATCCCTTCGGGCAACCACGAACCGTGTGCCCAGTAATGGGTGACCAACCGGGCGAACGCCAGCCCGTGCGCCGGGTCCTCGAAGCGGAGGCCGCCGGTGGACAGCGGCTGCAACGCGTCCTCCCACGCGCACCACTCCCGTGCCGCCCGCAGGTGCACGGCCGGGTCGGGTGACAGCAGCAGTTCGAGGTATCCCGCCGCGGGATCGCCGGACGGCACCGGTTCCCGGAACCGCGCGTGGGCTTCCGGGAACATCGGCGCCAGACCGGTGGTCAGCAGGTCGGTCTCGGCCCGCCTGCCGGTGGCCACGCCCGCGTGCACCATCTCGGAGACCCGGTGCGGGAACCGCTGCGCGTACACCAGGCCCAGGACCGAGCCCCACGACGCGGCGAACACCAGCCACCGGTCGATGCCCAGGTGCTCGCGCAGCCGTTCCAGGTCGCCGACCAGGTGGTCGGTGGTGTTGGTGGACAGGTCCACCACCGGCTGACCGGCGTGCGGCGTGCTGCGGCCGCAGCCGCGCTGGTCGAACAGCACCACCCGGTAGGCCCGCGGGTCGAAGTAGCGCCGGGCCCGGGGCGTGCAGCCCGAGCCCGGCCCGCCGTGCAGCACCACGGCCGGTTTGCCCTCTGGGTTGCCGCAGACCTCCCAGTACACGTGGTGCTCGTCGCCGACGTCGAGCAGGCCGTGGTCGTACGGCTCGATCTCCGGGTACAGCACGGTTCCTCCCTGCAATATGCAACAGTGCTGTTATATTAGTGCTTACGGAATTGTCGGGAACACCGACCTCACGTCCGCGCCCCCGACCCACAAGCCGATCGCGAACGCGGTCGCGCGCCCACCGACCCAGCGCGTCGATCGGGTCGAACAGGCTGTGCCCGAGGTCGGTGAGGGAGTACTCGACCCGGTCGGGGTGGCGAGGTCAGGCTTGACGACTGAATGGAAACTTTGTTTTATAACGGTGTTCCGTAAGGTTGTCGGGTGGAGGTCGGTCGTCATGGGCGCACGGTTCGGGTTCGAGACCCTCGACCGGGAAGTGGACGTGGACCTGGAGGTGCACGGCGAGCTGCCGCCCTGGCTCGCCGGCACCTTGGTGCGCAACGGTCCCGCGAAGTTCGAGACCGACCGAGGCTCGTTCCGCCACTGGTTCGACGGCCTGGCGATGCTGCACCGCTTCGGCTTCGCCGAGGGCGCCGTCACCTACCGCAACCGGTACCTGGAGTCCACGAGCTTCCGGGCCGCCCGCGACGACGGCCGCATCGCGTTCGGCGAGTTCGCCACGGACCCGTGCCGCTCGATCTTCAGCCGCTTCTTCACCCACCCCCGACTCCGCCGCACGTCCAACGCCAACGTGAACGTGACCTCCGACGGCGACCGGGACTTCGCGCTCACCGAGACCCCCATCGCGGTGGAGTTCGACCGCGACACCCTGGCCACCGTCGGCCTCACCGACTACGACGACGCGCTCGACGGCCACGTCACCACCGCCCACCCGCACCGCGCGCCGCTGACCGGCGACCTCGTCAACTACGTGCTGAAGTTCGGCAGGCGCAGCGTGTACCAGGTCTACCGGCAACGCGGCCAGAGCCGGGAACCGCTCGCGAGCCTGCCCACCGACCGACCCGGCTACCTGCACAGCTTCGCCGTCACCGAACGGCACGTGGTGCTGGCCGTGTTCCCGCTGGTGGTCAACCCGCTGTCGCTGCTCCTGCGCGCCAAGCCGTTCATCGAGAACTACCGGTGGCGGCCGGAGCTGGGCACCCGGTTCGTGGTGTTCGACCAGCGGGACGGTGCCGTGGTCGCGGACGAGCGCACCGACGCGTTCTTCGCCTTCCACCACATCAACGCCTACGACGACGACGGCCGGGTGGTCGTGGACATCAGCGCCTACCCGGACTCGACCGTGGTCGACGCGCTGTACCTGGACAAGGTGCGCGGTGCCGCCGACCTGCCGCTCGCGTTCCCCACCCGGTACGAGGTGGACCTCGTCGGTGGCGGCATCCGGTCCCGGCGGCTCGCGGAGGACTCGCTGGAGCTGCCCCGCATCGCCTACGGGTCGCACAACGGTCGTGATTACCGGTACGCCTACGGCGTCGGTGCCAACGGCGCGGGCGACTTCCTCAACCAGCTCGTCAAGGTGGACGTCCGCAGTGGACTCCTCACCCGGTGGCACGAGCCGGGCCGCTACCCGGGCGAGCCGGTGTTCGTGCCCGCGCCGGGCGCCCGGGCCGAGGACGACGGCGTGCTGCTGTCGGTCGTGCTCGACGGCGAGGCCGGGCGGTCCGGGTTGCTGGTGCTCGACGCGGCCACGTTCACCGAGGTCGCGCGGGCAGACGTGCCGCACGCGATCCCGTTCGGCTTCCACGGTCAGTTCACGTCGCGCCGGTTCACGTAGCGTCGATCGTGAGCACGCACCCGTCGGTGTCGACGGTGGGCACGTCCGGCTCGTCGAACCAGTGGCCGCCGTCGCCGAGGTAGCGGAACCGGTGGGTGCCCGGTGAGAGGATCACGGTCACGGTGCGCGTGCCGTCACGGCGGGGCACCAGCTCGTGCACGCCGGGGGTCCAGTCGTTGAACGTGCCGACCACGCTCACCGGCCCGCGCGGGTGGTCGAGGGGCAGTGAGAAGGTCACGCGGCGCTTCGGGCCGAACAGGCGAGTGCTGCGGAGCATCGTTCTCCCTCGCGAGTCGATCTTTGCCATGCCTTCGGGGTCACCAGCGTCGCGGCGCCGTGCCGGTGTTTCAAGCCGGCGCGCCTGTTCGAACCCGACGGTCACCCGACCAAGTGACGCCAACAGCCACAGTGGACAGTCCGGGACATCGCGCCGGGTCGGCGTAATTCGATTGCCCGGTGCCCGATCGGAACTAGGCTCCGACCAATGACCGAGAGTGCGCGCACCGCGGCCGGGCAGGACTGGGAAGAGCAGGCGGCGAACTGGATCGCCTGGGTGCGCAGACCGGGGTTCGACTCGTACTGGCGCTACCGCGACGCGTTCTTCGACCTGGTGCCGGCCGCCGGGCAAGCCACCCTCGACCTCGGCTGCGGCGAGGGGCGGGTGTCGCGCGACCTGGTCGAGCGGGGACACCGGGTGACCGGCATCGACGCCTCGCCCACGCTGGTGGCGGCCGCGCGGCAGGCGGACCCCGAGGGACGGTACCTGGTGGCCGACTCGGCGGACCTCCCGTTCCCGGACGGCAGCTTCGACCTCGTCATCGCCTACAACGTGCTGATGGACGTCGACGACCTGCCGGGCACCGTCGCCGAGGTCGGCCGGGTGCTGGCGCCGGGTGGCCGGCTCTGCCTGTCGATCACCCACCCGATCACGAACACCGGCAGCTTCCGGGACGGCCTGTTCGTCCTGGACCGGCCGTACTTCGGGCGGCACCGCTTCGAGGACGAGGTCGAGCGGGACGGGATGCGGATGAAGTTCCAGGGCTGGAACCACCCGCTCAGCGCCTACACCGCGGCCATGGAGGACGCCGGTCTGCTCATCGAGACCCTGCGGGAACCGCGGGTCAACGACGACCTGGTCCCCTGGCACATGTGGATCAGGGCGGCGCGTCCGGGCCAGGGCGCCCAGGTGGCCTGACCCGGATCACGCGTGCCTGAGAGTGGGATCACAACGGTGCAGTCCCTGCAAAGTTGCAGTGAGTGCAGGATTTTACTTACCCTGATCGAGTGACCACGCACGCGGCCGAAGGGCTCCGCGACCGCAAGAAGCGGCAGACCCGCACGGCTTTGGGGCACGCCGCCGTCCGCCTGGTCGCCGAGCGCGGTCTCGACCACGTGACGGTCGAGGACATCAGCGCCGCCGCCGACGTCTCGCCGCGCACGTTCTTCAACTACTTCGCCGGCAAGGAGGAGGCCGTCCTCGGCCCCGACCCGGAGGCGGGTCCGCGCCTGCGGGCCCGCGTCCTCGCCCAGCCGGCGGGCCTGTCCACCGCCGCGGCGGTGCGGGCGGCGTTGCTGGAGGAGGTCGCGGCGGAACTGGCGGACGACCGCGAGCTCTGGCTGCTGCGGATGCGCGTGGTGCAGCAGCACCCCGTGCTGCTGGCGAAACTGTTCTCCGGCGGTGAAGCGCTGGAACGCGACCTGGTCGCCGGTATCGCCGAACGGGTCGGCCTGCCCGCCGACGACACCTACCCGTTGCTGCTCGCCGCGGCGGCGGGCGCGGCGTTCCGGGTGGCGGTGACCCGCTGGTCGAGCACCGCGGCACCGCTGCACGACCTGCTCGCCGAGACGCTCGACCTGCTCGCCGCGGGGCTCGCCGAGCCGCCCCGCCGGTCCTGATCACGATGCGGGACGAAGCCTTGGCACACCAAGTCACAGACGAAGACCAACTGGGGGATCCGATGTCCACCGAAACCGGCACGACCTCGCGCCGGGACGTCATGCAAGCCATGTCCGGCCTCATGCTGGGCATGTTCATGGCCATCCTCGCGTCGACCATCGTGTCGAACGCGCTGCCGCGCATCATCACGGACCTGCACGGCTCGCAGTCCGTCTACACCTGGGTCGTCACCACCGAGCTGCTGGCCATGACGGCGACCGTGCCGCTGTGGGGCAAGCTCGCCGACCTCTACAGCCGCAAGCTGCTGATCCAGCTCTCCCTCGGCCTGTTCGTGGTCGGCTCGCTCATCGCGGGCTTCTCCCCGAACGTCGAGGTGCTCATCGCGAGCCGCATCGTGCAGGGCCTCGGCGCGGGCGGCATGACGGCGCTGGCCACGATCGTGATGGCGGCGATGATCCCGCCGCGCGAGATGGGCCGTTACGCGGGCATCTTCGGCGCCGTCTTCGGTGTCGGCACGGTCGCCGGCCCGCTCATCGGCGGCGTCATGGTGGACACCTCGTGGCTGGGCTGGCGCTGGTGCTTCTTCATCGGCGTCCCGTTCACCCTCGCCTCGATCTTGCTGCTCCAGCGCACGCTGAACCTGCCGGTCGTGCGCAAGGAAGTCAAGATCGACTACCTGGGCGCGGTGCTGATCGTCGGCGGTGTCTCCACGCTGCTGGTGTGGTCGACGCTGGCCGGTCACCAGTTCGAGTGGGCCTCGGCGTGGACCGCGCTGCTCGTCACGATCGGCGTGGTGCTGCTGGGTCTGGCCGTGTGGGTGGAGTCGCGGGCGGCCGACCCGATCGTGCCGCTGACGATCTTCGCCAACCGCACGGTCACGTTGACGACGCTGGCGAGTGCGCTGGTCGGCGTGGCGATGTTCGGCGGCACGGTGTTCCTGTCGCAGTACTTCCAGATCGGCATGGGCAAGACGCCGACCCAGGCGGGCCTGATGAGCCTGCCGATGATCTTCGGCCTGCTGGTGTCGTCGACCGTCGCCGGTCAGCTGATCACCAAGTGGGGCAAGTGGAAGGCGTTCCTGGTCGCCGGTGGCGTGATCATGGTCGGCGGGATGCTGCTGCTGGGCACGATCGACGCGAACACCAGCGTGTTCATGGTCAGCGTGCACATGGCCGTGCTGGGCATCGGCGTCGGCATGCTGATGCAGAACCTCGTGCTGGCCGCGCAGAACGACGTGCCCGCCCGCGACCTCGGCACCACCACCTCGACGCTGACGTTCTTCCGCAGCCTCGGCGGCGCGATCGGCGTGAGCGCGTTGGGCGCGGTGCTGGCGAACCGGGTGACCGCGTTGAGCGAGGAGAAGTTCGGCCCGGCGCCGGAGGGTGCCGAGAACACGGTGCCGGACCTGGCGCTGCTGCCGGAGCCGGTGCGGGTGATCGTGCGCGAGATCTACGCCACGGCCACCGCCGAGCTGTTCCTGATCGGCGCGCCGATCGCGGTGCTGGCGCTGGTGGCCGTGCTGTTCCTCAAGGAGAAGCCGCTCAAGACGCTCAGCGGTGACGAGCGGTTGGCGGCCGAGATGTCCGCGGGCCACTAGCGGCGCGGGAGACACGGTGTCGCACTTGTCCGGCGTTCGGTCGGGCAAGTGCGACACTTTCGCGCGTGTCAGGACTGCGCGAACGCAAGAAGCTCGCCACGCGGACGGCGCTGGCCGACGCCGCCCTGCGGCTGTGCGATGCCCACGGCCTCGACGGGGTGACCGTCGAACAGGTAGCCACCGAGGCGGGCGTTTCGCTGCGCACGTTCTTCAACTACTTCTCCTCCAAGGAAGAAGCCGTGGTCGCGGGTGACGTGGCCACCGCCGCCGCGTTCGTCCAGGCCTTCGCGGACCGGCCGCGGGACGAGCCGGTGCTGCGCGCCCTGCACGCCGCCCTGGTCGACGTCGTGCCCGACCGGATCGACCCGGAACGGGTGGCGCAGCTGCGTGTCCTGCGCCGCACGCCCGCCCTGCTGCCGTACCAGATCGCCGCGTTCGCCGTGCAGGAACGGGAACTCGCCGCCGCCGTCGCCGCCCGGGTCGGCGTCGACCCGGCCACCGACCTGTACCCGGTGATGTGCGCGGCCGCCGTGATGGCGACCCTGCGGGTGGTCGTCGGCTGGTGGCTCGACGCCGCCGAACGGCCCGAGCTGTCCGAGCTGATCGACGCGATGATCGACCGGCTGGACGTGGGTTTCGCCGCTGTGCGCCCGAACGGTGACTGAGACCACGCCGCCCGTGATGCGACAGGAGATTCCGATGGGTTCATTCGACGTGCCGCTGGACGACGAGCGCACGCAACTCGAAGCGTTCATCGAGGACTACCGCGGCGCCATCGAGGCAACCCTCGACGGCCTCACCGAGGAACAGGCCCGCCGCCGGCTGGTCCCGTCGGCGACGACGTTGCTGGGGCTGCTCAAGCACGTCACGTGGATGCAGCGGGTGTGGTTCGAGGAGTGCGTCGGCGGCACGCCCCGCCGGGAGCTCGGCCTGGTGCCGGGTCCGGACGAGTCCTTCCGGCTCTCCGACGACGACACCATCGCTTCGGTCACGGCGGCCCACCGGGAAGCCTGCGCCACGGCCCGGACGGTGGTCGCGAACCTGCCGCTGGACACCGTCGCGACCGGCCACCGGACCGGGCCGCGCACGCTGCGCTGGGTCTACCTGCAGGTGCTGCGGGAGCTGGCGCACCACTGCGGACACGCCGACATCCTGCGCGAACAGGTGCTCGCCGACTGAAGTCCCGCCACGTCATCGGCCGACTGGACCGCCTTGACACCCCGACCTCGAACTGTCACCGTCGTTCCGGTCCGGGCAACGCGCGCACATCGCCCCGAGCGTCGCGGCGGATTCACTCGGTTGAGCGATCGGGTCCGGCAACTTTTCTGCCGACGATTTCGTTGCCGGGAAAGAAGGAGGCGGCGGCGCGGCACCCGAGCCGTCGGCTTTACCGCACGGGGCCCGTCGGCCAGCCGCCGGTGCACCTATGCCGCTGGAGCACCTTGGCTTGGCCGTGGAGCACTTGGCCCTGGAGCACGGCTTGGCCGCTGGAGCACTTGGCGGCGCCGCGCCGCTAGGCGTCCCAGGTGATCGGGAGCGCGTGCACGCCGTAGACCAGCATGTCGTCGCGCCTCGGCACGTCGGCCGCGGGCACGGCCAGCCGCAGGCCGGGCAGCCTGCTCAGCAGCCCGGTGAACCCGACCGTCATCTCCACCCGCGCCAGCTGCTGGACCAGGCACTGGTGCACGCCGTGCCCGAACGCCAGGCTGCTGGTCGCGGGCCACGAGACGACCGCCAATGCGGCCCGCGCGGTCGGGTCACGTCGAGCACGTCCGGCCGGGGGTACTGGCGCGGGTCGCGGTTGCCCGCCGGCACGGAGACCAGAACCGTCGAGTCGGCCGGGACCACCTAGCCCGCGATCTCCACCTCCTCCAGCGTCGTGCGGACCACTCCCAGGTGGACGATCGACAGGTAGCGCAACAGCTCCTCGACCGCGGCGCCGATCAACGTCGGGTCGGCGTGCGGCGCGGCGAGTTGGTCCGGGTGCTCCAGCAACGCGAACGTGCCCAGCGCCAGCATGTTGGCGGTCGTCTCGTGGCCCGCGACCAGCAGCAGGTTCGCCAGGCCGATCAGCTCGTCGTCGGTGAGCGTCGGGTCGGCCTCGATCAGGCCGGACAGCATGTCGTCGGTCGGCCGGGCGTGCTTGGCGCGCACGAGGTCGTGCATGAAGGCCCGCAGTTCGTCGGCGAGCCGCATGAACTCCTCCACGGGCACGTCCAGCCGCAGCAGTCTCCCGCTCCGCTCCTGGAACTCGCCGCGGTCGGCGTAGTCGACGCCCAGCAGCTCGCAGATCACCAGTGACGGCACCGGCAGCGCGAACGCCCGGACGAGGTCGGCGCCCGGTCCGGCGGCGATCATCGCGTCGAGGTGGTCGGCGACGATCCGCTCGATGCGCGGTTCGAGCTGACGCATCCGCCGCACGGTGAACTGGCCGGTGAGCAGCTTGCGGTACCGGGTGTGCTCGGGCGGGTCCATGGTGATGAAGCTGCCCGCGCGGGCCCGCTCGTCGGTCAGCCGGGCGCGGACCGCCGGCGGCAGCTCGCCGGCACGCGGCGGCTGCGGAACCGGTCCGAGCTCAGACGCGGGTCGCCGAGCAGGGTGCGCGCCGGCTCGTGGCTGGTGACGACCCACACCGGGTCGCCGTCGAGCGTGGTCATCCGGTGCACGGGTCCCTGCTCGCCGAGCCGGGTCAGGGCGCTCGGCGGGTCGAACGTGCCCGCGTCGCGCCGGGTGAACCCGGGCGGCAGGGGGACGGTCGGTCGGCCGGCGGGGGGCGTTTCCGCTGGGAAGCGGTGGGCATCGACGATCCGTTCCCACCCGGCGCGTCACCGGGCCGCAGCTGGGGTGGTGGTGACTCACTGCACTACGAGCAAAGTTGCACGACGCGCAAGTTTGAGCGATAGTTGTATGTGGCAAGCAATGCGAGGAGACAGGGGGACGGCATGGACGCCGTCGCGCGACAGCTGGAAGACCGGGTTCGTGACCTGCTGAGGGTCGTGCGGATGGTCAGACAGCGGCCACACCCCCTGCCGCCGGGCCTGATCGGCACGCTCGGGCTGATCGACCGCGCCGGGGCGCACCCCAGCGGGTGCCACGCCAAGGAACTGGCCACTCGCGCCGGGCTCGACCCGTCCACGGTCAGCCGGGCGGTGGCCGCGCTGGTCGCCCACGGGCTGGTCGAACGCCGTGCCGACCCCGCCGACGGCCGCGCCAGCATCCTCGTGGTGACCGAACGCGGTCGGGCCGCGCTCGCCGACGCCCGCGAGTTCTACGACCGGCTGCTCGGCCGCGCGCTCGCCGGCTGGACCACCGAAGAGGTCGAGGCGCTGACCACCGCGCTGGGCCGCCTGACCACCGATATCGAAGGAGCCCTCGGCTCCACCTTGGAGGCCGCGCGATGAGCGCACCCGCCACCACCGACGGCACGATGAGCCACCGGCAAGTCCTGGAGGCCCTGAGCGGTCTGCTGCTGGTGCTGTTCGTCGCGATGCTGAGCGGCACCGTGGTCTCGACGGCGCTGCCGCAGATCATCGGCGCGCTCGACGGCTCGCAGACCCAGTACACCTGGGTGGTCACCGCCACCCTGCTGACCGCGACCGCCACCACCCCGGTGTGGGGCAAGCTCGCGGACCTGTTCGACAAGAAGACCCTGGTCCAGGTCGCCATCGTGATCTTCATCGTCGGCTCGGTGGTCAGCGGTTTCGCGCAGAGCGCGGGCCAGTTGATCGCGGCACGCGCGTTCCAGGGCGTCGGCGTCGGCGGGCTGCAGGCGTTGGTGCAGGTCGTGATCGCGGCGATGATCCCGCCGCGCGAACGCGGCCGGTACAACGGCTACCTGGGCGGCGTGATGGCGCTGGCCACGGTCGGCGGACCGCTGCTGGGCGGCCTCATCGTGGACACGCCCTGGCTCGGCTGGCGCTGGTGCTTCTTCATCGGCGTGCCGGTCGCGGTGATCGCGCTGTTCGTGCTGCAGGCGACGTTGAAGGTGCGCACGGTCCGGCGCGACGACGTGCAGATCGACTACCTGGGCGCGAGCCTGATCGCGGTCGGCGTGAGCGTGCTGCTGGTCTGGATCTCGTTCGTGGACGGCTCGTTCGCGTGGCTGTCGTGGCAGAGCTTCGCCATGGTCGGCGCGTCGGTCGTGCTGCTGGGCGCGGCGATCGCGGTCGAGGCACGTGCCGCGGAACCCGTGGTGCCGCTGAGGATCGTGCGGCAGCGCACGACGGCATTGGCGATCCTGGCCAGCGTCGCGGTCGGCATGGCGATGTTCGGCGGTGCGGTGTTCCTCGGCCAGTACTTCCAGATCGGCCGCGGCTACAGCCCGACCGAGGCGGGCCTGCTGACCATCCCGATGATGGCCGGTGTGCTGGGCGCGTCCATCGTGTCCGGGCGGCTGATCACCAAGACCGGCCGGGTCAAGCCGTACATCGTGGTGGGCGCGGTCACGCTGGTGGTCGGGTTCTTCGCGCTGGGGCAGATCGACCACGACACGTCGCTCGTGCTGGTCGGCGCGGCGATGCTGCTCGTCGGCACCGGTGTCGGCCTGAGCATGCAGAACCTGGTGCTCGCGGTGCAGAACACCGTGCCGTTGAAGGACATCGGCGCGGCCAGCTCGACCATCGCGTTCTTCCGGTCCCTGGGCGGCACGATCGGCGTGTCGGTGCTCGGCGCGGTGCTGGCCCGCCGGGTCGAGGAGGCCATCGCGCGCGACCTGGCCGCGGCGGGCATGCCCGTCGGCGGCGCGGGCGGCGGCAGCCTGAACCTCAACGTGCTGCCGGACGCGGTGCAGCACATCGTCCGCAACGCGTACGGCGACGCCACCGGGCACATCTTCGTGATCTCGGCGGCCATCGCGGTCGTCGGCGTGGTCGCCGCGCTGCTGCTCAAGCCGATCACCCTGCGCACCAGCCTGGACCTGGCCGAGGATAAGCCGAAGGTGGCGGCGGGCGCTTGACAACGCGTGGCCGGTGGTGCGATCAGCGCCACCGGCCCCGGTCGTTTCGCGTGCCGAGGGTTGGCGGGAACCCGTTGCGATGTGGCACTCCGGCCACTGCCGGGCCGGCGGCCGTGCTCCTAGCGTCGCGGGGGTACCGATCTCCTGCGACGACAAGGACCGCCAACCATGGTCGTGGTCTCGGCACTGCTCATCGGCGTGCTGTACGTGCTCCTGAACTCCTTGATCCCGGACCGGCACCGCCGACCGTTCAACGCGGTCATGGTCGGCGGCGCCGGTGCGGCGTACCTCAGCGGCGGCGGGCTGGGCGCGTGGGAGTTCGCCATCACCGCCGTCATCACCTACTGCGCCTACCGGGGCCTGACGTCGTGGACGTTCATCGGCATCGGCTGGCTCGTGCACACGGCGGCCGACGTGGCGCACCACGTGTACGGCAACCCGATCGTGCCGTTCGCCGAGCACTCGTCGCTCGGCTGCGCGATCTGCGACCCGGTGATCGCCCTGTGGGCGTTCGCGGGCGGCCCGGGTTGGCGGTCAATGACCCCCGCAGCACTCGTGCGGGCTCTCCGCCTCCGCCGGGCGCAGCACACCACCGACGGCGGGTTCCACCAGTAGCAGCAGCTCGCCGTCCCGGCAGACCGGGCGCAGGAAGCCCAGCGTCTCGACCCGGTCGGTCGGGGCGACCGCGACGCCGATGCCGACCACCCGGTCGATCGCCGACACCGCCACCACCTCGGCCGCGGGGTGCGTGCCGGTGAGTGCCGACTGGCCGGGGAACCGGACGCACCGGCCGTCGGTGCGGTCCCGACCGGCCCTCGCGGCACGGGCGGCGGGGGAGTCGGGGGTGCCGGAGTCGAGCACGGCCACCGGGCCGCCCAACGACTCCGCCAGCCGCGCCGCGTCCACCTCGCCGGTGACGTGGGCGGACAGCGTGGTGACGGCTACCGGCCCGAGCCGGTCGACGTGCGTGCACACGAAGTCCGCCGCCACGCCGTCGAGCGCCGCCAGCAGCGCGGCGTCGACGTGCGCCGCGCCGTGCTCGCCGGGGAGGGCGGGCACGGCGCCGAGCCACGGCATCAGATGACGTCCACGAACACCGGGTTCGCGTAGAACCACAGGTCCGACCACGGGTCGGCGTCTCCGATCACGTCCATCACCGGGTTGCCGTCCGAGGTGAGCCGGTTGCCGTCCGAACCGCGCAGCCGCAGGTAGAACGCCCCTTCCACGCGGCGGAACGTGTGCGTGAACTTGACCGTGCCACGCGCGGTGCGGGCCACCTCGAACGACTTCACCGCCGACGTGCCCGGCGCGGAGAACGTGTCGCGGTCCACCACCGGGCCGGTGATCGGACCGGCGATCAGGTCCACCTTCGCGAGCCTCGGCACCACGCCCGCGAAGTTCGGGCCGCGCGCCAGGTCGACCTCGATCACCACTTCGACGTCGTGACCGCGCCGGACGAACGTGCGACCGCCGATCGTGACGCCCCGATTGTCGCCCTCGCCGAGCGAGCGCACCCGCAGGTTCAGCCGGTCGATGATCCGCCCGTGCACCGCGACGACCTTGCCGCCCTGCATGCCCCGCATCACGTCCACATAGGACTTCGAGTCGGCGCCGACCAGGGTCGAGCTGTAGAAACCGGGCCAGTAGTCGCTCTCGACCCGCGGCACACCGGTGTCGATGGGCGCGCCGCGGCTGCCGGTCGTGTTGTGGTCGCCGGTGCCCTGCTTGTGCGTGTCCAGGTGCACCCGGTGCGAGTCGGAAGTGGCGGTGACCCACCACGGCCTGCCCTCGGCCAGCAGCGAGTCCCACAGGCCGCCGACCTTGGCGGTCATCCAGTCGAACCCGCCGTACGTGCGGTAGGGGTTCTCCGTCGCGGTCGGCGCGAAGCCGGGGAAGCTGTCCTGGTTCGGCGAGGCGTCGTAGAGCCCCCGCGCGGCGCCGCGGCCACCGGCCGCGGTCGGGATGCCCGCCGCCTGGTGACCGGGCGCGCCCTCCATGCCCACCGCCACACCGGGCGCGGCGTCACGCCAGCCCCGGAACTCGTGCGGGCTGTCCACACCGCGCCGGGCCGGGTGGTTGGCGAACATCAGCGCGATCTCCGTGCGGCCGGAGAGCACCTGCGCCTCCAGGTACCGCAGGGCCGCCAACGCGTACGGCTCACCGTCGGCCGACGTGGAGCGGGTGAGCAGGCCCTTGCCGCCGCGGTCTACGGGCGTGGACAGCACACCGCCGTCGTAGGCCGCCTCGAACGCCCGCAGGATGTCCACGGTGGACCGGCCGGGCGGCAGGAACACGGTGGCGTGCTCGGCGCCCGGGATGTTCCACTCCAGGCCCTGGTAGACCAGCACGTCCCGGTACGACTTGCGGGCGCGCTCGATGTCCGGCGCGACCTGGTCGATGGAGAACTTCTCGTGGGCGACGCCGCCGTGGTCGGTGATCACGACCCAGTCCAGCCCGTGCTCGCGGG
The DNA here is from genome assembly GCF_001905065.1 of Saccharothrix sp. CB00851. Classification (NCBI taxonomy): domain Bacteria; kingdom Bacillati; phylum Actinomycetota; class Actinomycetes; order Pseudonocardiales; family Pseudonocardiaceae; genus Saccharothrix; species Saccharothrix sp. CB00851. The sequence continues at coordinate 111,911 of NZ_LWLC01000020.1, read as the reverse complement.
CCTTGGCGACCTGCTGGGCGACCTCGTACTGGGCGTCGTTGGAGTACTTGGTGTGGATGTGGTGGTCGCCCGCGAACCAGCGCCCGCGCCCGTGCCACGGGTTCACCGGCGTGGCCGGCCGGTCACCGTGCGCGTGGGCGGGCGCCGCGCCCAGCGCCGCGCCCATGGTGGTCGCCACACCGGCCGCGCCCAGCCCGGCCAGGAACCGGCGTCGCGCCACCGAGAGCGGCCGGTCGTCCTCGGCGTCGCGCCAGCTGCCCTCCACCTCCTCGTGCGGGTGCTCGTGGGTGTGGTCGTGGTGGTGGTCGTGCGACATGCGGTACTCCGATCATGACCCGAACGGCGGCACGCCGAAGTATCGTTTTGCGGCTATGTGTCCGGTGGTGCGCGGAGCCGAACTCCCGGTGAACACTTCGGCGCCGTCCCGGGACGTCCCGGTACCGGGCGAGCGGACCGTCAAGACCGCGTAAAGGACCGGGGTTCGGCCGCGCGGCGGACCGGGCGCGAGCACACTGAGGCCGTGGAAGGCAAGCGCAAGCGCGGTGAGCTGAGGATCTACCTCGGCGCGGCGCCCGGTGTCGGGAAGACGTTCGCCATGCTCGGCGAGGCCCACCGGCGCAAGTCCCGGGGCACGGACGTCGTGGTCGGCCTGGTCGAGACGCACGGCCGCGAGAACACCGCCGCCTTGCTGGACGGCCTGGACCAGCTGCCCCGCCGGCTCGACGGCGAGCTCGATGTCGACGCGCTGCTGGAACGCAAGCCCGAGGTCGCGGTCGTTGACGAGCTCGCGCACACCAACGCGGCCGGCTCGCGCAACGCCAAGCGCCGGCAGGACGTCGAAGAGCTGCTGGACGCGGGCATCGACGTGCTGTCCACGGTCAACGTGCAGCACCTCGAATCGCTCAACGACGTGGTCGAGCGGATCACCGGTGTCCGGCAGCGCGAGACCGTGCCCGACGAGGTCGTGCGGCGGGCCGAGCAGGTCGAACTGGTCGACCTCACGCCGGAAGCGCTGCGCCGCCGCCTCGCGCACGGCAACGTCTACGCCGCGCACAAGATCGACGCGGCGCTGGGCAACTACTTCCGGGTCGGCAACCTCACCGCGCTGCGCGAACTGGCCCTGCTGTGGGTGGCCGACCAGGTGGACGTGGCGCTGCAGCGCTACCGCTCCGAGCAGAGCATCACCGACACCTGGGAGACCAGGGAACGGGTCGTGGTCGCGATCAGCGGCGGCCCGGAGAGCGAGACGCTGATCCGGCGTGCCCGGCGCATCGCGGCACGCGCGGGCGCGGAGCTGATGGTCGTGCACGTCCTGCGCGGCGACGGCCTGGCCGGGGTGTCGCCGCAGCTGGTGGCCGGGTTCCGGCGGGTCACCGAGGACGTCGGTGCGACGTTCCACACCGTGGTCGGCGACGACGTGCCGACCGCGCTGCTGGACTTCGCCCGCGGCGTGAACGCCACCCAGCTCGTGCTGGGCACGTCCCGCCGGTCGCGGCTGGCCAGGGTGTTCGACGAGGGCATCGGCGCGGCGACCATCCAGGCGTCGGGGCCGATCGACGTGCACATGGTCACCCACGATGAATCCCGTCGTGGCCCGCGGTGGCGGTGGGGTGGCATGCCGCGGGCGCGGACCCGCAAGCTGCTCGGCTGGGCGCTGGCCGTGCTGCTGCCCGCGGCCGTGACCGTGATCGGGCTGCTGTGGGAGGACAGTCTGACCTCCTCGACCGACCTGCTCGGGTTCTTCCTGGTCACGGTGGTGGTCGCGCTGGTCGGCGGGTACGGGCCCGCGCTGGCGACGGCGTTCCTGGGCGCGGGGCTGCTGAACTTCTTCTTCACCCCGCCCTACTACAGCCTCGCCGTGGCGACCCCGGCGAACCTCGTCACGCTGGTCGCGATGGTGCTGGTGGCCGTGCTGGTCGCGGTGGTGGTGGACCGGGCGGCACGGTTGGCCGAGCAGGGCGCGCGGGCCCGCACCGAGGCCGCGCTGCTCGCCTCCTACGCGCGGACCGTGCTGACCAGCCCGTTCCCGCTGGCCCGGCTGCTGGAGAAGGTGCGGGAGAACTTCGGGCTGGAGTCCGTGGCGCTGCTGGAGCGGCGCGAGGGGGAGTGGGAACGGGTGGCGTGCGTCGGGCCGCGGCCGTGCGCCGAGCCGGACGACGCGGACGTGGACGTGCCCGTGACGGCGGACGTGCACCTGGCGTTGCGCGGTCGGGCGATGCCGGCGGCCGACCAGCGGGCGTTGGAGGCGGCGGCCGGTCAGGCGCTGATGGCGTTGCGGCAGCAGAGGATGGCCGCCGAGACCGCCGAGGCGCAGCGGCGCGCCGAGACCACGGAGCTGCGCACCGCGTTGCTGTCCGCCGTCGGCCACGACCTGCGCACGCCGCTGACCTCCATCAAGGCCGCGGTCGGCAGCCTGCGTGACGCGGACCTGCGACTGTCCGATGAGGACGTCTCGGAGCTGCTGGAGACCGTCGAGGTGTCCGCGGACCGGCTGACCGGCCTGGTCGACAACCTGCTCGACTCGTCCCGCCTGGCCACCGGCGCGGTCGTGCCGCAACTGCGTGCGGTGACATACGACGAGGTGGTAGCGCGCGCTCTGGCCGGTATCGATGAACGCGGCACGGTGTCCGTGGACGTGGCCGAACACCTGCCGCCCGTGCTCGCCGACCTCGGCCTGCTGGAACGCGTCGTGGCCAACGTGATCGACAACGCCCTCCGGCACGGCAGGCTCACCCCGCGCCGCCTGGTGGACGTGGACGGCGACGGCCGGATCAAGGTCGACGAACCGGAGGTCGCGGTGCGCGCCAGCGCCTACGGCGACCGGGTCGAGCTGCGGGTGGTCGACCACGGGCAAGGGCTGCCGAAGAACACCGCCGACGCGGTGTTCGCCCCGTTCCAACGCCTCGGCGACCGTGACGCCACGCCGGGCGTCGGCCTCGGGCTGAGCGTGGCGAAGGGGTTCGTGGACGCCATGGGCGGCACCATCACCGCCGAGGACACCCCCGGTGGCGGCCTGACGATCGTCCTGTCGTTCCCGATCGCCGCGGCGACGACGGCATGACCACCGTGCTGGTGGTGGACGACGACCCGCAGATCGTGCGCGCGCTGCGGATCAGCCTGACCGCCCACGGCTACCGGGTCCTCACCGCCGCGGACGGCGCCTCGGCGCTGCGCGCGGCCGACGACCACCCCGACGTGGTCGTGCTGGACCTCGGCCTGCCCGACCTCGACGGCCTCGACGTGATCACCGGCCTGCGCCGGGCCACCACCGCCCCGATCGTCGTGCTGTCCGCCCGGCTCGACTCGGCGGACAAGGTGCGCGCGCTGGACGCGGGCGCCGACGACTACGTCACCAAGCCGTTCGGCATGGAGGAGTTCCTGGCCCGGCTGCGGGCGGCCGTGCGGCGGTCGACCCGGCGCCGGGCCGGGGCCGACGAGCCGCTCGTGCGCGCCGCGTCGTTCACCGTCGACCTGACCGCGAAGAAGATCCACCGCGACGGGACCGAGGTGCATCTGACCCCGACCGAGTGGGGCCTGCTGGAGGTCCTGGTCCGGGCGGGTGGCGAGGTGCTCAGCCCGAGCCGGCTGCTCGCGGAGGTGTGGGGGCCGAACCACACGTCGGCCACCCACTACCTGCGCGTGTACCTGGTCCAGCTGCGCCGCAAGCTCGAACCGGACCCCGCCCACCCCCGGCACCTGGTCACCGAACCCGGCCGGGGCTACCGCTTCCAGCCGTGATCAGCGGCGCGGCGTGGTGGTGAGCAGGGTCCACTTCACGGCCTTGAGCGTGCCGTCGGCGGTGGTGCTCTCGCCGACGACCGTGCCCCGGTCGTTCAACGCGGTCGGCAGGCTGTGCGCGCCGCCCAGCGAACCCAGGTAGACCACCTTCCCGTTGCGCCACAGGAACGCGCGCGGCGCGTCGGGGTTGTCCGCCGACGTCCAGCCGATCACGTCACCGCGCTCGTTGATCGCGACCGCCTCGGACGGGCTGGGCACGCCCAGGTCGACCGGCTTGCCGCCGGCGGGCCACAGCACCGCCTTGCGGTCGCCGTTGAACTCCCTGGTCCAGCCGACGACGTCACCGCGCTCGTTGAGCGCCTGCTTGTTGTCGGCCACCCCGCCGTCGGTGGACAGCACCGTGACGCCCGTGCCTTCCCAGCGCAACGCCTGGGTGTCCTGGTTGCCGACGACCACACCGGCCTCGTTGATCGCCTCGACCCGGTACGTGCCGGAGCCGGGCACCTTGGCCAGCGGTTCGCACGTCGTGGAGTCCAGGCAGCGGAACGCGTGGGCGTCGCCGTTGAACATCGGCAGCTTGTTGCCCGCCACCACCCCGGCGTCGTTGATGGCGCTCAGCCACAGGTGCGGCCCGGTCAACGGCAAGGACGTGTGCTTGCCGTCGTGCCACAGGACCGCGCGCTCCTGGTGGTAGCCCGAGGACGAGCTGGGCAGCGTCATCGGCACGTCGCCGCGGTTGTTGATCGCCGACGCGATCACCCAGCCGGAGCCCGGCGTGATGTCGGTGACCTCGCCCGCGTGCCAGATCCGCGGCCGTTGGACGTACGGGCCGGTGGCGCTGACGGATTGCTGGATCAGCACCTGGCCGCCCTGGTTGAGCCCCGAGGGAATACCGGGACCGAGGTCGGTGGCGCCGCCGCCGGGCGACCAGTGCACGGTGTGCGGCGCGCCGTTGCCGGACGTGAAGCCGATGACCTGGCCGAGGTCGTTGACCGAGACCGTGCGGTGCGTGGGGTAGCCGGGGAGCCCGGGCAGTTCGGTGACGAGGACGCTCGCCTGCGCGGTGGGCGCGGTCACCAGCGGCAGGGCCACGGCCAGGGCGAAGACGGCCGCGGGCGTACGTAACTTGGGCATGGTCGCTCCAGTGCGAGATGTCCGCTGAATCGATCCGACGGTAGCCGCGGCGGGCCGGCTCCGGCGTCGGCCGGACAGCGGAATCAGGGGGAACGTCCGCGGTCCCGCACGGGCGCGGGTGCCGCGCCCGTTCCGCCGCGCGCACACCGTGCCGACGTTTCCTCGGAAAGGCGTGTGAACGGTTCGGAAAAGGCGGTCCGGGGTGTGGTGGCGCGCCCGTTGTTCACATGTATGACCAGTGCGCCGCCGATTTGTTCACAAGTATGACCGGCCCGTATTTTCCGGTGCGGGTGGCGCAGTGGTCGGTGATCACGATAGTGGGGTGGTGACCTGCGCGTTCGATTGATTCGAACCCGTCGTGGCAGGTCGCTGCGCCGAAATCCGCCGTTGACCGGGTGCGGTGAACCTCATAGCATCCGGCGAGATGGCGGTTCGTGTTCGAATGGTGCGTCTAACGCACGCGAACCCGATCGGATGCCCTGGGTGTTCCGCCGCGCACAAAAGGGGCCGCGCACGTCTTCCCGCAGAACGTCCAGAAGTGGAGTGGTCATGGGTGCACCGGAGCAGCCTGTCGTCACGCGGTGGAAAAGACCGCCCGGCATCCGCCGGGGATTGATCGCGGCGGGCGCCGTGGCCGCGTTGGCGGTCACGCTCGCGGCGTGGCCGAACGTCGCGCCGGCGGACGCCGCCGTCAGCGCGGGGACGTACACGGTCAAGAACGGGGGCAGCGGGCTGTGCCTCGACGCCCCTGGTCCGACCAGCGGCGTGCAACTCCGGCAGGAGGCGTGCGCCACCGGTGCCGACCAGGAGTGGACGCTGACCGCGGTGAGCGGCGGGTACCGGATCACGTCGGCGGTCGGCGGCCTGTGCGTCGGCGTCCGGGACGCGTCGACCAGCGCGGGCAAGGCGATCCAGCTGGAGACGTGCACCGGCGCCGCCGGCCAGACCTGGGCGGTGACGGCCAGCGGCAGCAACTACCGCGTGGTCAACACCAACGGCGGCAAGTGCATGAACATCAAGGACAACTCCACCTCCGCCGGTGCGCTGGTGCAGCAGAACTCGTGCGACAGCGTCGCCACCAAGCAGTGGACGTTCACCCCGGTGACCGGCGGACCGACCTCCACGACCACCAGCACCAGCACCAGCACCACGACGAGCACCACCACCACGACTACGACCACGACGACCACGAACCCGCCGAGTTCCGCGTTGTACGTGTCGCCGAACGGCACCGACAGCGCCGCGGGCACGGAGTCGGCACCGACGACGTTGACCTCGGCGATCAGCCGCATCACGCCCGGTGGGACGATCCTGGTGCGCGGTGGCACGTACCGCTTCGCGCAGACGGTGACCATCCCGCAGGGCAAGAACGGCACGTCGGGCGACCGCACGGAGCTGTTCGCCCACCCCGGTGAGACGCCGGTGCTGAACTTCTCCGCGCAGGCCGAGGACCCGGCCAACCGCGGCCTCGCGGTGAACGGCAACTACTGGCACGTCAAGGGCATCGTGGTCGAGCGCGCCGGTGACAACGGCATCTTCGTGGGCGGCAGCAACAACATCTTCGAGCGCACGGTGACGCGCTTCAACCGCGACACGGGCCTGCAGCTGTCGCGGATGCTGTCCACCACGCCGAAGGACCAGTGGCCGGCCAACAACCTCATCCTGAGCGCCGAGTCCCACGACAACGCCGACTCCGACGGCGAGGACGCCGACGGGTTCGCTGCGAAGCTCACCTCCGGACCGGGCAACGTGTTCCGGTACGCCGTCGCGCACAACAACATCGACGACGGCTGGGACCTCTACACCAAGACCGACACGGGCCCGATCGGGGCGGTGACCATCGAGGACTCGCTGGCCTACAAGAACGGCACGCTCAGCAACGGCGGCCAGGCGGGCAACGGCGACCGCAACGGCTACAAGCTCGGCGGCGAGGACATCGGCGTCAACCACGTCATCCGCCGCAACATCGCCTACGACAACGGCAAGCACGGCCTGACCTACAACCGCAACCTCGGCACGATGACGATTTCGAACAACCTCAGCATCGACAACGACGAGCGCAACTACACGTTCGACGGCGGGTCCTCGGTGTTCCGCAACAACACCTCGTGCCGCAGCAGCAGTGGCACGAACGACCGCATCGTCGGCAACTCCGACACGTCGAACCAGTTCTGGATGGGCACGAACGGCTCGCGGTGCGCGTCCTACTCCGGCGCGCTGGCCTGGTCCTACGCCTCCGACGGCCGCCTGGTGGTGACGCTCGGCGGCAAGCTGGTCGCCCTGTAGACCGGCGGTTGGGCGGGAACGGGCGTACGAGCCGAGCTTCGGCAGGCTCGTACGCCCGTGTCCCGTGAGCGGGACGGATGATGTTCGCCCCGGTCACCGATCGTCAGTAGGTTGCGAGGAGCAACTCGATCGGGAGGAGCACGGAGTGAGCGCCAAGGCCAGCGACGCGGTCCCGTCCGCTGACGCGTCCCGCGAGGAGGTCCACGCCTGGAACGCGGCCATCCTGGGGGAGTACCGGGCCGGTGCCGGACGTGTCGGCGGCGTGCTGACCGGCATGGACCTCCTGCTGCTGACCACGACCGGCGCGCGGACGGGCCGGCCCAGGACCGCGCCCATCACCTATTTCCGCGACGGTGCCCGCTACCTGCTGGTGGCCAGCAACTTCGGCAAGCCCCACCACCCCGACTGGTACCGCAACCTGGTGGCGAAGCCCGAGGTCACCGTGCAGGTCGACGGTGTGCGGTCCGCCGCCCGCGCGGTCGTCCTCGAGGGCGCCGAACGTGATCGCGCGTTCGACGCGGTGAGTGCGCAGTACCCGTTCTACGCGGCCTACCAGGACGGCGTGACGCGGACCATCCCGGTGGTCGCGCTGACCCCGCTCGACCGGGAGTGAGCCGTCGGCCGGAGACGCGGGCAGGTCCGGCGCGGGCACCCTCCTCGCCGTAGAGGTGCCCGCGCCGGACCGTGCTCACTGGTCGAACCTGGTGTCCCGAGCGACCTTCTCCCAGTCGCTGATCTCCGCGCGCACGGCGTCCAGGTGGCCGAGGATCGTGTCCACCGAGTCGTCGCCGAGCGGCAGCCGCAGCGGGGTGTTGTCGGCGGTCAGCGCGGTCCGGATGGCGGCGGCCGCCTTGGCCGGGTCACCGGCCTGCCCGCCGTGCCCGGTCTTGACGAAGTCCCGGGTCTTGCCCGCGCTGCCCGCGTAGGCCGGGTTCTCCTCGCTGAAGTACGCCGCGCCCGCGCCGAACAGGTTGGTGCGGAACGCCCCGGGCTCGACCACGAGCACCTTGATGCCGAACTCCGCGACCTCGTCCGCCAGCGCCTCGGACAGCCCTTCGAGGGCGAACTTCGTGCCGCTGTACGCGCCGAACCCGGCGAACGACATCTGGCCACCGACGCTGCTCAGGTTCACGATCGCGCCGGCGCGCCGGGCCCGCATCGACGGCAGCACCGCGCGAATCAGCGCGGCCGGACCGAAGAAGTGCAGGTCGAACAGGTACCGCAGCTCGGCGTCGGTGGTCTCCTCGACCGCGCCGACCTGCGTCCGGCCCGCGTTGTTCACCAGCACGTCGATCCGGCCGTGCCGGGCCAGCACGTCCGCCACCACTTCCTCGATCCGCGCGGTGTCGGTCACGTCCAGCCGCACCGGGTCCATCTGGTCGGGGTGGCGCGCCACCAGGTCGGCCAGCGTCTCCGGGCGGCGGACGGCGGCGACCACGGTGTCGCCCGCGGCGATCGCGTCCTCGGCGATCGCCCGGCCGAAGCCGCTGTTCGCGCCGGTCACCAGCCACACCTTCGGGTTGTTCGTCAACTTCACTCCCCAGTTCGCGTTGTGCGGTGTCCACTGTGCCCGGTGGGCCGTGCCGCGTCCAAGATCGGCTGTGATAGCCATTGGTTATGGACGTGCACGGACGCGACTTGAGCTACTTCGTCACCGTGGCCGAGGAACTGCACTTCACCCGGGCGGCCGCGCGGCTGTTCGTGTCCCAGCCCGCGTTGAGCAAGCAGATCCGGGTGCTGGAGCGGCAGCTCGGCGCGCCGTTGTTCGAGCGGGACCGGCGCGAGGTGCGGCTGACCGAGGTCGGCGCCGCGCTGCTGCCGCACGCCGAGCGGATCGTGGCGGAGTGGGCCCGGGCACGGGCGGCGGTCGAGTCGGCGAAGGCGGCGCGGCAAGCGACTCTGGTGGTCGGCATGAGCACCAGCCCGGGCCGTGGCCTGCTGCCCGCACTGCGGTCCAGGCTGACCGCCGAGCACCCGGACGCCAGGATCACGCTGCGCCAGGTCCGCTGGGGCGATCCGACGGTCGGCCTCGGCGACGGCTCGGCCGATGTCGGCTTCGTCTGGTTGCCGATCGCCGACGTGGACCGGTACCGCTGGGTGGTGGTCGCGCGCGAGCCGCGCCTGGTCGCGCTGCCGGCGGGCCACCGGCTGGCGGCCCGCGACCGCGTCGAGTTCGCCGAGCTGCTGGACGAGCCGTTCCTCGCGCTGCCCGAATCGGCGGGCCACGCGCGTGACCACTGGCTCGCGCTGGACGCGCGTGGCGGCCGGGAGCCGATCATCGGCGGCGAGATCGCCAGTGCCGAGGAGACCCACGAGGCCGTGGCGAACGGCGACGGCGTGGTGCTGCTGGCGGAGGGCAACGCGCCGCTGATCGCCCGGGACGACGTGGTGGTGCGGCCGGTCACCGGCGTGGCACCGTGCGAACTGGCGGTCGCCTGGCGAGCGGACGACACCCGGCCGCTCGTCGTCGGCTACGCCCGTGCGGCGGCGGACCTGGGCGCGTCCCGCGCCTGACCTCGCGGCAGGCCGGTCGTTGCGGTCGGTCGAACGGCCCGGGTCAGGTCAGCCGCTGGACCCACTCGAGGCCGAGTCGGTGTGGCTCGACCGCCCGGTCGGCCTGGATGGCGTTGTAGACGGCCCAACCCAGGGCCTCCGCCGGATCGGCAACCCGGCTCGCGGCGGTGGCCGCCAACGCGTGGGCACGGGCCACCGCCGCCCGCTCCGCGCCGGTGTCCGCGTCGCGGCGGCGGAACTCCGCCTGCAACCGCTCGACCGGGTCCGCCGGCAAGGTCCGCGGGAGGCACCGCCGCCACCGCAGGTGCAGCGCCTCCCGGTATTCCGCGTGTGCCCGCGCGAGCAGGTCCCCATCGGGCACGAGGTTGCTGTCGAACTCGACGTTCCAGTGCACGCTCGCCGCGACCGTCCCGACCGACAACGTCGCCACGACCTCTTCCTGGGCACCGTGGTAGCCGTTGTCCTCGGCCGGCAGCGTCCAGCCGTCGAGGTGGTCGGCGACCACGAGCGGCAGTTCGTCCGGGTACGCCGCGACCGACGTTGGCCCGGCGTCGGCGAGAGTCGTCGTCCATCCCGAGGGCGGCGCGTCGAAGCGGGTCAACGCCTCGGCCACGGACAGCCCGCGCACCACGGTCAGGCAGAACGCCTCCGACGGCAGCGCGCCGTCGTCGGCCAGGAGGGTGACGTAGTGGTCGACCGCATCGGGGCGCACGACGGGATCGGGTAACGACACGCGATCACCTTAGGGGCAGGGGAGTGCGGCGGGCGGACACCGGGGCCGCGGTTGGGCCGAGTGGGTAATAGCACCGCAGGTTGCGCGATCTCCGGTGCAACGCGGTGGCTCTCTGCGGTGTCCTAGTCACCGAGGGCAGTGGCGGTCGGTGAGGTACCGCCACGGTGAGGGGAGTTCACATGTCCCGCAGAACGAGGGCACCGCTGGCGTTGGGGCTGTTCGCGGCGGCGGTGATGGTCGCCGCCGGGGTCCCGTCGACGGCCGAGCCGCAGGAGCAGGGGGAACGGGCCGGTGGTGCGCGCGCCGAGGGCACGGTCACGCTGGTGACCGGTGACGTGGTCACGGTCCGCGGTGACCGGGCGCACGTGCGGCCCGGTCGCGGTCGTGCGGACGTGCGGTTCGTGCAGCGGCTCGACGAGCACGGTGACCTGCACGTGCTGCCGACCGACGTGCTGGCCGACGTGCGGTCCGGTCGGCTGGACGAGCGGCTGTTCGACGTCACGGGCCTGATCCGGGCGGGCTACGACGACCGGTCGACCCACGTCACGCCGCTGATCGTGACGTCGACCGGCCCGGCCGTGGCCGGTGAACCGCTGACCAGCATCGGCGGGTACGCGGTGAAGGTGCCGAAGGACACCGGGTTCTGGACGGGGGTGCGGGCCGCGGGGGTCGACAAGGTGTGGCTGGACGGTCCGGTCCGGGCCACGCTCGACCGCAGCGTGCCGCAGGTCGGCGCCCCGCAGGCCTGGCAGGACGGGCACACCGGCGCCGGCGCCAAGGTCGCGGTCCTGGACACCGGCGTCGACCCGACGCACCCGGACCTCGTGGGCGCCGTGGTGGAGTCGCGCAACTTCACCGACAGCCCTGACACCGACGACCGGGTCGGCCACGGCACGCACGTCGCGGCCACCATCACCGGCTCCGGCCGCTACCAGGGCGTGGCGCCGGACAGCGCCGTGCTCAACGGCAAGGTCCTCGACGACCACGGCGGCGGCTACGAGTCGGACATCATCGCGGGCATGGAGTGGGCCGTGGCGGCGGGCGCCGACGTGGTCAACATGAGCCTGGGCAGCTCGATGCGCACCGACGGCACGGACCCGATGTCGCAGGCCGTCAACCGGCTCACCAGCACCGGCGGCGCGCTGTTCGTGGTCTCGGCGGGCAACAGCGGGCCGGTCGAGCAGAGCATCGGCAGCCCGGCGGCGGCCGACCTGGCGCTCACCGTCGGCGCGGTGGACCGGTCCGACCGGCTGGCCGAGTTCTCCTCGCGCGGACCGCGCTGGGACGACGACGCGATCAAGCCGGACATCACCGCGCCGGGCGTGGACATCGTCGCGGCCAAGGCGAAGAACGGCCGCATCGGCACACCGGTCGGCGACGCGCACGTGGCGTTGTCCGGCACGTCGATGGCCTCGCCGCACGTGGCCGGAGCCGCGGCCATCCTCGCCGCGCAGCACCCGGACTGGACACCCGCGCAGCTCAAGAGCGCGCTCATGGCGAGCGCGAAGCCCAACGCCGACCTGACCGCGCACGAGCAGGGCGCGGGCCGGGTGGACGTGACCGCCGCCGTGAAGCAGTCGCTGACCGCCGAACCCGCGTCGCTGAGCCTGGGCGTGGCCCGGTGGCCGCACACCGACGACCAGCCGATCCAGGCGAAGATCGCCTACCGCAACACCGGCACCGCACCGGTGACCCTGACGCCCACCGCCGACCTGCGCGACCCGAACGGCGACCCGGCACCCGCGGGCATGGTCGCGTTCTCGCCCTCGTCGCTCACCGTGCCCGCCGGCGGTGAGGCGACGGTCCTGGTCACGGTCGACACCGCGCCGGCCGGTCCCGAGGGCCGGTACAGCGGTGCCGTCGTGGCCACCGGCGGCGCCACGCCGCTGCGCACGCCGATCGGCGTGACCAAGGAGGTCGAGAGCTACGACGTCAAGCTCACGTTCCTCGACCACACCGGCGCGCCCGCCCCGGACTACTTCTTCCGGCTCGTCGACATGGGCCACCGCAAGGCGTACCTGCAGCACGACCCGTCCGGCACGGTCATCGTCCGCGTGCCGAAGGGCACGTTCTACGCCGACGCGTTCATCCAGACCCGGGCGACCGGGCAGTTGACCCAGGTGCTGGAGCCCAGCCTCACGATCACCGGTCCCGCCGAGTTCGTGTTCGACGCCCGCGCGGGCAAGCCGCTCGCCCTGTCGGTGGACGAGCCGGACGCGGAGGCCGGGTACACCGAGGTGTTCTTCAGCCGGACGGCGTCGTGGGGCGAGACGGGCAACGGGTTCATCGGGTTCCGGCCGGAGGACGTGCTGTTCGTGCCGTCGAAGACGTCCGCGCCGGGTGCGGCGACCTTCGAGGTCGCCGGGCGGCTCGCCAAGCCCGACGGCAACGACTCGTTCGTCGGCAGCCCGTACCAGTACTCGGTCGCCTGGCGGCACGACGGCGCGGTGCCCGACCGGCTCGACCGCGCGTTCCACCGCCGTGACCTGGTGAAGGTCAAGTCGCTGGTCGCCTCGGCCGGACCGGGCACGACCGGGTTCCGCGACCAGATGGCGGGCGGTCCGCTGCCGCTGGAGATCACCGAGTACTACACGCCCGGCATCGGCTGGTACGGCAACTTCCTGCAGATGCCCGAGCCGCAGGCGTTCCCGCCGCAGAGCAACCAGGGGACCGGGCTGCCGCGCACGTTCACCGCGGGCCGCACGGTCTCCGAGAAGTGGAACGCGGCGGTGTTCGGACCGGCCTTCCCGATGACGAACCGCGCCTACGAGTGGGCGGGGCGGCTCGGCGACGAGGTCGTGATCTCGCTGCCGATGTTCAGCGACCAGGACCCGAACCACTACGGGTTCTCCGACGTCACGGCGGCGAAGACGACGCTGCACCGCGACGGCGTGCTGCTCGCCGAGTCGCCCTACGACGGGTACGTGACGGGCGTGGTGCCCGCGGGCAAGGGCACCTACCGGCTGCACACCGAGGCGGAGCGGTCCGGCGTGGCCGAGCTGTCCACCCGGGTGGCGGCGGACTGGTCGTTCACCTCCGAGCACGTCGCCGGCGAGGACCCGGCGGCCCTGCCGCTGCTCGCGGTGCGGTTCGCGCCGTCGCTGGACGCCGAGAACCGGACGGCGGCGGGACGGCCGTTCACGATCCCGGTGTACGTGCAGCGCAACGGCGTGACCGGCGCCCGGGGCGTGGCCAAGCCCGCCGTGCAGGTGTCGTTCGACGACGGCGCGACGTGGCGGCCCGCGCCGCTGGTCAAGGTCGGCGAGCGCTGGCTGGCGGCGGTCGTGCACCCGGCCGGGGCGAAGTTCGTCTCGCTCAAGGCACAGGCCCGTGACGCCGCGGGCAACACGGTCGACCAGACGATCATCCGGGCCTACGGCCTGAAGTGATCGACCCTCGGACGCGCCCGGTCACCGGCCGGGCGCGTCCAACGGGTTGTTCGCCAACCGCTGCGCCCAGCCGTCGCGCATCAGTGCGGCGGCCGCGCAGCGGGGTTTGCGCTCGGCCTGGTCCTCGGCGCGGCGCAGGAACGCGTCGGCGAAGCCCAGCCGCGGGTACCGGGTCACGACGTCGTCCTTGACCTGCTCGGGGAACCGGTCGAGGCCGCGGCCCGACACGTCGGCGCTGACCGCGACCTGCAACAGGTGGCTCTCCGGGTCGTCCCCGGCGGGCACGTCGTCGCGCATGTGCAGCACGATGACCTCCGCCACCCGGTCGCGCCGCGCCCGTCCCCACCCGGCGCCGGCCGCGAACACCCACGCCACGTGCCCGCCCGCCTCCTCGAACGGCAACGCGTGGTTGTCGAACGCCGGGGTGAGCGCGAGGTCGTGCAGGAGCGCGGCGACGTACAGCAGCTCACCGTCGTAGGCGATGTCCTCGATGGAGGCGTACGCGGCGGCCCACGAGTAGGCGCGCAACGAGTGGTTCAGCAGCCAGGGCTCGGCGTACTCGTGGCACACCTCCAGCGCGGCGGCGGAGGCCTTCGAGTCGGGCCGGGTGAAGATGAAGTCCACGTCGTGCAGCCTAGGGTGACGCCGGTCGGCTACGACACCGCGCCGTCGGCGACCAGGCCCGCCAGGATCGCCTCGCCGACCGCGGTCAGCGCCGACTGGGGCCGGATCATCACGGTGAACGTGCCGATCCGGCCGTCCTCGTCCAGTTCGATCAGGTCGATGCCCTCGACCTGCCTGCCGTTCACCACGGTGCGGAAGTGCAGCACGTGGCCGTTGGGCCCGTCGTACTGGCCGACGTACCGGAAGTCCTCGAACGTCCGCTGCAGCACGCGGAACAGCGAGCGCACCGCGTCGATTCCCTCGAACGGCTGAAACTTGACGGGGCTGTGCAGGGTGATGTCGTCGCTGAAGAACTCCGTCGCGCCGACGATGTCGTCCGCCTCGACAGCCGCCTTGAACCGCAGTGCCGCGTTCATCCGTGCCTCCTGGTCGAATCCGTCAGATCGTGGCCGCGAGCCGCGTGCCCTGGTCGATGGCGCGTTTGGCGTCGAGCTCCGCCGCCACGTCCGCGCCGCCGATGACGTGCGTGACGACGCCACGCCCGGCGAGCTCGTCCACCAGGTCGCGCACCGACTCCTGGCCCGCGCACACCACCACCGTGTCGACGTCGAGCACCCGCGGCCGTTCGCGCTCGGGTCCGAACGTGATGTGCAGGCCCGCGTCGTCGATCCGCTCGTAGTTCACGCCGGTCACCTGCTCGACGCCCTTGGCCGCCAGCGCCGCCCGGTGCACCCAGCCGGTGGTCTTGCCCAGGCCCTTGCCGATCCGGGACGCCTTGCGCTGCAACAGGTACACCTGCCGCGCGGCCTTGGCGGGCTTCGGCGCGGTGACGCCGCCGCGCACCAGTTCGGGATCCGTGACGCCCCACTCGGCACGCCACTCGGCCACGTCGAGCGCGGGGGAGGAGGCGTGGGTGAGGAACTCGGTGACGTCCACCCCGATGCCGCCCGCGCCGATCACCGCCACCCGGTCGCCGACCGGCGCGCCGTGCCGCACCACGTCCACATAGGACAGCGCGCGCTCCACGCCGGGGATGGCGGGCACGCGTGGCGTGACGCCGGTGGCGATGACGACCTCGTCGAAGTCGGCCACGTCGTCGGCGGTGACCCGGGTGCCGAGGTGCAGCTTGACCCCGGTCAGCTCGATCCGCCGCCGGTAGTAGCGGATCGTCTCGGCGAACTCCTCCTTGCCCGGGATGCGCCGGGCGATGGCGAACTGGCCGCCGATGTCGTCGTCGGCCTCGAACAGCTCCACCGCGTGCCCGCGCTCGGCCAGCGCGGTCGCCGCCGCCAGCCCCGCCGGACCCGCGCCGACCACCGCGACCCGCTTGGCGCGGCGGGTCGGGAGTAGGCGCAGCGTGACCTCGTTGCCCGCGCGCGGGTTGACCATGCACGAGGCCTTCTTCAACGAGAACGTGTGGTCCAGGCACGCCTGGTTGCACGCGATGCACGTGTTGATCTCGTCGGCCCGGCCGGTCTCGGCCTTGCGCA
Organism: Saccharothrix sp. CB00851; assembly: GCF_001905065.1. Taxonomy (NCBI): domain Bacteria; kingdom Bacillati; phylum Actinomycetota; class Actinomycetes; order Pseudonocardiales; family Pseudonocardiaceae; genus Saccharothrix; species Saccharothrix sp. CB00851. Next base: position 96,003 of record NZ_LWLC01000020.1, on the reverse strand, counting down.
CCCAGTCCGGGTCGGCCAGGAACGGGCGCGCCATCGACACCATGTCCGCGTCACCGCGCGCCAGCACCTCCTCGGCGACCTCCGGCATGTTGATCCGGTTCGAGGTGACCACCGGGATGCCGACGTGCGGGCGCAGCTTGGCGGTGACGTTCGTGAACGCCGCACGCGGTACGGACGTGACGATCGTCGGCACGCGTGCCTCGTGCCACCCGATGCCGGTGTTGACGATCGTCGCACCGGCCGCCTCGACCTCCCGGCCGAGCGCGACCACCTCGTCCCACGTCTGGCCGTCCTCGACCAGGTCGATCATCGACAGCCGGTAGATGATGATGAAGTCCGGACCGGCGGCCTCGCGGCACCGGCGCACGATCTCGACCGCGACGCGCCGCCGGTTCTCCGCGCTGCCGCCCCAGCGGTCGGTGCGCTTGTTCGTGCGCGGCGCCAGGAACTGGTTGATGAAGTAGCCCTCGGAGCCCATGATCTCGACGCCGTCGTAGCCCGCCTCACGGGCCAGCGCCGTGGCGCGGGCGAACGCGTCGATCTGGGCGCGCACGCCCCGGTCCGACAGCGCGCGGGGGCGGAACTTGCTGATCGGGGACTTGAGCGCGGACGCGGACACGCTCAACGGGTGGTAGGCGTACCGGCCCGCGTGCAGCAGCTGGAGGGCGATCTTGCCGTCGTGCTCGTGCACGGCCTGCGTGATGACGCGGTGGTCGCGCGCTTCGCGGTGCGTGGTGAGCTTGGAGGCGAACGGGTAGAGCGAGCCCGTCCAACTGGGCGAGAAACCGCCGGTGACGATGAGACCGACGCCGCCGCGCGCCCGTTCGGCGAAGTAGGCGGCCAGCGCGTCGAAGTCCTTGGCGCGGTCCTCGTTGCCGGTGTGCATGGAGCCCATGAGGACCCGGTTGCGCAGGGTGGTGAAGCCCAGGTCCAAGGGCTGGAGCAGGGTGGGGTACGCGGTCATCGCCGATCGTCCTCTCGCATCGCGGCCAGCACCTCGTCGCACCACTCGACCAGCGCCCGCTCGGCCCGGATGCCGCCGCGCAGGACCAGGTACTGGTGCAGCCGCCGGCCGGACAGGGCCGACGGGTCCGGGAAGTCCTTCTTCTCGATGGCGAGGTAGACGTCGAGGCGTTCGGCGTGCAGGTCGCGGTGCCGGGCGATCTCGCCGGTCAACGCGGCGGCGTCACCCAGCGACGCGCCGCGGATCTTCACCGACAGGTCGTGCCGGATGGTCTCCGGCTCGCCGGGTGAGGCCAGCCAGCGGGCCAGCTCCGCCCGGCCCGCCTCGGCGACCTCGTAGACCTTCTTGTCCGGGCGGCCCTCCTGGGCGACCTCGTGGCACGACACCCAGCCCAGCTCCACCATGCGCTTGAGCGTGCGGTAGATCTGCTGGTGGGTGGCGGCCCAGAAGAAGCCGATGGACTTCTCGAACCGCTGGGCCAACTCGTAGCCCGAGCCCGAGCGCTCGTCCAGCGACACGAGGATCGCGTGCTCCAACGCCATGCCGGTGACGGTAGCTGTGCAACGAGGTGCAGTGCAACTAGTTGCATAGCCGCGCGGAGCGGACTCCCGGCGGCGGGCGCTCCGCGTCCGACCCGATCCGCCGGGAGCCCGTCCTACCGCGAGGACCCGGGTGTCACATGTCCGCGACGCAGGTGCTCGCCACGTAGCCGTCGATGCCGACGTCACCGCGGAAGTCGATCGGGATCCAGCCGTTGGCGTTGCTGGTGCCGCACGCGGTGTACCGGCCACCGGTTTCCACCGGGTAGCAGGACAGCTTGTCGTCGCGGTACACGGTCTTGAGGATGTCGTAGTTGGTGCCCTTGCCTGCCCGCACGTTCAACTTGTTGGTGGTGACCCGCACGTAGTCGTAGTCGGCGCAGGTGGCCGCGGGCCGCGGCGCCTGCCGGTCGGACACCGGTTCCGCGCCGGCGACGCCTCCGAACGTCACGCAGCCGAACAGCGCCGCCCCGATGGCGATCACGGACTTCACCTTGTTCATGGTTACCGCCTTGTTCGATGACTGGTGGGCCCGGCGGGGGACCTGGGGAGCGGGTCGGCCACGGCGTCGGTGTTGCCGAACGTGGTGGTCGCCGCCCCGGTGCTCACGATGGGGCACCCATGGTGTGAACCTCTTGCAGAGTTCCTGCATCGCGCTGGTGGAGCCGCTATTCCTGGTGTGGGGAGGTCTCGGTGCACGGGGGGGCTGCGCGAACTGCACCGGCGGGTCCTGGCCGGCGATACCGCCCTCACCACGCCGACCGCCTCGGCGGAACCCGTGGTGCCGCGCCAACTGCCGGCCGCGCCGTCGCCGTTCGTCGGCCGCCGCGACGAACTGGACCGCCTCGACGCCATGAGCACGGCCGCCACGGTGGGCATCGCCGCCATCGTCGGTCCCGGTGGCATCGGCAAGACGTGGTTGGCGCTGCACTGGGCGCACCGCAACCTCGACCGGTTCCCGGACGGCCAGCTGTTCGTGGACCTCGGCGGTGCGGGAGGGTCACCCATGGACCCGGTGGTGGCGGTGCGCGGGTTCCTCGACGCGCTCGGCGTCGGCCCTGACCGGCAGCCGGCCGACCCGCACGCCCAAACCGCCCTGTTCCGCACCCTGGTGGCGCGCAGACGGGTGCTACTGGTGCTCGACAACGCCGCCGACACCGGCCAGGTCGTGCCGCTGCTGCCCGGCGGACGAACCTGCGCGGCGGTGGTGACCAGCCGCGACAGCCTGCCCGGGCTGATCATCGGGCACGGCGCCCGGCACGTGCCGCTGGACGTGCTGTCGGCCGCCGAAGCCCGTGCGTTCCTGACCGAGCGCCTCGGTGCCGTCCGGGTGCGGGAGGAGCCGGCGGCGGTCGAGGAGCTGGTGGAGCTGTGCGGCGGGTTCCCCCTGGCCTTGGGCGTCACGGCGGGGCACGCCTGCACCCGCCCGTGCCTGTCCCTGAGCGCGTTCGCCGCCGAACTGCGCGAACTCGGACCGACCGCACTGGAGAACCACGATCCCGCGGCCGGCGCGCACACCGTCCTGACCTGGTCCCATCGCAGGCTCACCCGGGCGGAGGCTCGCCTGTGCGCGCTGCCCGCCCTGGCCCGTCCCGCACCGGACTTCCGCTCCCGGACACCGGGGCGCCGCGGCGCGACCCGGAACAGGTACCGCTGACGCCGGTCAGCCCGCCGTGCCGGAGCGGGCGTGTACCAGCACGTCGAGGCCGTCCAGGATCCGGTTCAGGCCGAACTCCCAGCCGTTGTCCCGTGGCGCGCCGTTGGTCGACCGCGCCGCTTGGTGCAGCGCGGGGAAGCGGTCGCGGTGCTCGTGCAGGATCGTCCGCAGCTGCTTCTGCGCCGTCCACGGCTGCGTGCCCGCGGTCGCGGCCGACTGCGTGTTGCGGATGTGCCCGCTGAGCAGGAACACCGCGTCCATCCGCTCGCCGCCGTCCAGGCCGGTGCCTTCGAGCGCGGCCACCGCGGACTCCGTCCAGCCGACTTCACGTGGACCGGTCAGGCGCTCGCCCGTGGTCGCGGCGGGCAGCCACGGGTGGCGCTGCCACGTCTCCCGCATCAGGTCGGCCCACCGGACCAGCCTCGGCCGCCACCCGCCCGGCACCGCACCCAGGTCGGGCGGCTCGCCGACGGCCGACTCGATCATCACCGCGACCAGTTCCGCCTTGCTCGCCACGTGCCGGTACAGCGCCATCTTCGTGACGTCCAACCGGCCCGCGACCTGCTGCATCGAGACCGCCGCCATGCCTTCCGCGTCGGCCACCTCGATCGCCGCGGCGGCGATGCGGTCGACGGTGAGCGCGAGCCTGGCCGGCCGTGCGGGCTTGTCCCGCGAACCCCACAGCAAGTCCGCCCGGTCCTCGCTCGCCATCCGCTCACCGCTTCCGAAATCGGGGGTTGCTCGTGTTGTCGATCTGTGTCTATCGTACACCCAGTGTCCGACGGACACACAAGTATCCGCAGGACACGCCCGTGTCCGCCGCGCCAAATGGGGGCTTCAAGCCATGTCCGTGAAGATCTTCGTCAACCTGCCGGTGACGGACCTGACCAAGTCGATCGAGTTCTTCGCCGCGCTCGGCTTCGCGCACAACCCGCAGTTCACCGACGAGAACGCGTCCTGCGTCGTGTTCAGCGACACCGTCTACGCGATGCTGGTGACCAAGCCGTTCTTCAAGACGTTCACCACGAAGGAGATCGCCGACTCGGCCACGACGACCGAGGCGATCGTCGCGCTGTCGCTGGACAGCCGCGAGCAGGTCGACGAGGTGGCGGACAAGGCGCTGGCCGCGGGCGGCGGGTTCGTCCGGGAGGCCGAGGACCACGGCTTCATGTACGGCCGCAGCTTCGAGGACCTCGACGGCCACCTGTGGAACCTGTTCTGGATGGACGAGTCCGCCGCGTAGCGATCAGTCGCCCCGGGGTGGACGCGGTGGGCCGGCCGGGTGCCGGCCCACCGCCTCGTTCAGCCGACGCCGCGCCGGGCGCGCGGCTCGCGGCGCGCCCGGTGGCGGTCGCGACGCCGTGCTTCGCGGCGGGAGTGACCGCGCGGCAGCGGAGTGCAGGGTGCTCCGCCGCCGCACGGCGTCGTACGGAATTGCAAGGGCCCACAAGAAGTGCAACAGCCCCACCAGAACTGCATGGACCCACCAGAACTGCATGGCCCGGCGGAACAGCAAGGGCACGGCGGAACCGCAAGGGCCCGGGGGAACTGCAAGGTTGCGGCTGAAATTGCTGCGAGGGGTCGCTAGAACTGCAAGGACCAGCCGTTGATGCGGCCGATGTCGGCGGACGCGACGTCCTGCACGCGCAGCTTCCACGTGCCGTTGGCGGCCTCGGAGGAGGCGTTCACCGTGTACGTCGTCACGATGTCGTTCGCGCTGTCGTTGCTGGAGGTCTTCACCCGGTACGCCGACCCGTCCGGCGCGATCAGGTCGATCACCAGGTCACCCCGGTAGGTGTGGGTGATGTCCACACCGACCGCCAGCGCCGACGGCGCGTTGCCCGCCACCCCCGACACCGTGATCGGGCTCTCCACCGTGGTCAGGTCGGGGATGGTCACGTCGGTGAGGTTCTCGAACCGCGGCCCCGGCGGGGTGCTGCCCGAGCCCGCCAACGTCCACAGCGCGTAGGCGATGGCGTCGCTGTTGCGGTCCAACGCGGTCAGGTTGACGTTGCTGATCGTGTCACAAGACCGGTGGTAGCAGCGGTCGAAGGCGACGCCCGCCGTGCCGCCCCACTTCTGCGCCTGCGCCGAGGTCTTGGTCGTCTCCGCGCCGGTGAACGTGCCGCCGACCGGGATACCCGCCCGCGCGAACGCGGCGTGGTCGGACCGCCCGCCCACCGACGTCAGCTCGGTCGGCACGGTGAACGCCGCCTGCAGCGTCTGCTGCAACTGCAACGACCCGGTCGGCTGACCGGAGGCGCTGTAGACGAAGTAGCCCGGGTTCGGCGAGCCGATCATGTCGAAGTTCAGGTACGCCTTGATCCTCGACCGTTCGGTCGTCGGCAGGTTGTTCACGTAGTGGTTGGAGCCGATCAGGCCCAGCTCCTCCGCGCCCCACCAGCCGAAACGGATGTGCTTGCGCGGCGCGAGGCTCTGCCGGGACACGGTCAGCGCGACCTCCAGCAGGCCCGCCGACCCGGTGCCGTTGTCGTTGATGCCCGGACCGGAGCTCACGCTGTCGAGGTGGCCGCCGAGCATCAGCACGTCGTTCGGGTCGCCGCCCGGCCAGTCCGCGATCAGGTTGTACCCGGTCGCGCTGTTGTAGGTGAACTGCTGCACGGACGTCTGGTACCCGGCCGCGTCGAGCTTCGCCTTCAGGTGGTTGACCGATGCCAGGTAGCCGGGCCGGCCGTGCGCGCGGTTGCCGCCGTTGTTGGTGGCGATGGTCTGCAGGTCGTTCAGGTGCGCCTGGACGTTGGCCACCGGGATGTCCGGCACGGCCAGGGTGCTCACCGGTGCCGCGTTCACGGCGGGTGGGCTCAGCAGGGCCACGGCGAGCACCAGCGCGCTCGCCACAGGGGTTGTCCTCTTCAAGGACATGGCTGCCTCCGCAGGGTTTAGGGATAGCCACGCACGAGCCTGCGGTCTGCGACACCCCTGCGGTAGCGACTTTCGTCGTGGCACGTTCGGACGCACAGCGGACGGCACTGTCCGCTGGACGACCTCAGCGCAGACCGGACTACTTCTGCGAGCGCTGGGCGCGTGCCCGCCGCTTCCCCTCGTGCATGGCCTGGACTCGGGCCACCGGGATCGTGTGCCCCTCGGCGACCAGGTCGTCCGGCAGCTTCTGCGGCGCGGGCATCCGCGAGTGCCACGGGTCGTCGTCGCCCAGCAGCGAGGGTGCGGTCTTCACGGTGAAGTCGGCGGGCGTCACGGAGTCGAGGTCGTCCCAGTCCACCGGGAACGACACGGTGGCGCCCGGTCGGATCCGGGGGCTGTACGCGGCGGCCACGGTCGCGCCGTACGCCCGCGTCGAGTCGAGGAACACCCGCCCGCCCCGGTCGTCCTTGATGAACGCCGTGGTCGCCAGCTCCGGGTCCAGCCGTTCGGCCCGGGCCGCCAGCGCGCGGGTCGCGGCGGCCACGTCGTGGTCCACGCCGTCCACCGGCACGAACACGTGCACGCCCTTGGACCCGCTGGTCTTCACCACGCCGGACAGCCCGTCGTCGGCCAGCGCCCGCCGCACCAGCTTCGCCGCCGCCACCACCACGTCGAACCCGGCGCCCTCGGGCGGGTCGAGGTCGAGCACCAGGTAGGTGGGCCGGTCGAACGCACCAGCGGGCGCCAGCGTGACGTGGTACTCCACCGCGCGCTGGTTGGCGAACCACAGCAGCGTGCGCCGGTCCTCGCACAACGCGTACCGGATCTCGCGCTTGGACGTCTCCGCCCACAGCGACACCGACGGCACCCAGGACGGCGTGTACTTCGGCAGGTTCTTCTGCGTGAACGGCTCCTGGCCCGGCCGCACCCGCACCACCGACAGCGGTCGCCCGGCCAGGCCGGGGATGATCCGGTCGGCCACCGCGTCGAGGTAGTCGACGAGGTCGCCCTTGGTCGCGTCGGCGCCGTCGAACAGCGGCTGGTCCAGGTTGGTCAGCGCCACGCCGTCCCGCTCTTCACCCATCGCACCACCCTTGCGGTTGGCCGTGCCGCAGGCAAGCGGGACACGGCCCGCGGGATCAGTGGACGGTGACGGTCAGCCGGCGCAGTCGCGCGGGATCGGCGATCACCTCGTAGGCGGCGATCCGGCCGTCCACGACCGTGACGGTGAGGGCGAGCCGGAGTCGTCCGCGCGGTGCGACGACGATGCCGAGGCGCCCGTCCACGAGGGCCGGTTCGGCGTGGCGGGCGTTCGCGGTGAGCAGCACGGTCTCGGCGGCGACGGCGTGCGCGCCGCGGACCTCGACCGCGGCGCCGGGCGGCAGGGCGGCGGGGTCGGCGCGGCGCACGACGTCGGGGTGGAGCACGGTGAGCAGGGCGTCGAAGTCGCCCGCGCGGGCGGCGGCGAGGAACGCGTCCACGACGTGCCGGTGGCGGGTGGGTTCGGTGTCGGTGAGCGGGGTGCCGCGGACCTTGTGCCGGGCGCGGCTGGCGAGCTTCTTGGTGGTGGCGACGCTGCGGTCGAGGATCTGTGCGATCCGCTCGAACGGCACGGCGAACGTGTCGTGCAGCACGAACGCCACCCGTTCGGCGGGCGTGAGGCTGTCGAGGACGACGAGCAGCGCCAATCCGACCGACTCGGCGAGCAGCGCCTCGGTCTCGGGGTCGTCGTCGGCGGGCAGGTCGGGCAGGTGGTCGAGGGTGTCCTCGCGGCGGGTCCGCCGGTTGCGCAGCACGTCCAGGCACACCCGGGACACGACGGTGCGCAGCCACGCGGCGAGGTTGTCGATGTCGTCGGCGTCGACCCGGCACAGCCGCAGCCAGGTCTCCTGCACGGCGTCCTCGGCTTCGGGCAGCGAGCCCAGCATCCGGTGGGCGATCGCGCGCAGTTGGCCGCGGTGCGCCTCGAAGCGGTGCGCCAGCTCGTCGTGCATCGGTCTCCTCCCGGTTCGTCCACCAGGGGGACGAACCGGATCCCCGAAAGGTGACAGGACCATCTTCTCGACTGCTCGCCGCCGACGTGGTAGCCAGGGATCTCGCCAGTCACGGCCGCCGCCGGAGACCGAGGGGAACGCATGGTGAAGCGTCTTGCGGCGGTGGGTGCGGGGCTCGCCTGCCTGGTCGCGGTGCTCGTCGGCCCGGCACGGGCCGCTGCGGCGGAGCTGTCCGCCGTGTTCAGCCAGTCGTCGGTGTGGAGCACGGGGTACGGCGGGCAGGTGGTGCCGACCAACACCGGTGACGCGGAGAGCGCCGGCTGGGTGGTGGAGTTCGACCTGCCACCGGGGTCGTCGGTGGTCAACGCGTGGAACGCCGTGCTCACCCGGGACGGGCAGCGCCACCGGTTCGCCAACGCGGGCTTCAACGGCCGCGTGCGGCCCGGCGGCACGGCGAGCTTCGGGTTCACCGTCTCCGGTGTCGGCCTGCCGACCGGCTGCACGGTCGGCGGCCTGCCCTGCGAAGGCGGCGGTCCGGCTCCCGACACGGCCGCGCCGACCGTTCCGGGTGGTCCTCGGGTGACGGGCGTGACGGCGGGTTCGGTGTCGTTGGCGTGGAGCGCCTCGACCGACGACGTGGCCGTCACCGAGTACCAGGTGCTGCGCGGCACGACGGTGGTCGCGTCGGCCCCTTCGACCGCCGCGACCGTCGGTGGTCTGCTGCCGGGCACGGAGTACGCGTTCACCGTGCGGGCGCGTGACGCGGCGGGCAACGTCTCCGCTCCGAGCGCCGCGGTGACCGCCACGACCGCCGCCGCCGCCGGGTCCACCGTGGACGTGTCGACGGCAGCGGGGTTGCAGGCGGCGCTGGCGGCGGCAGTTCCGGGTCAGACGATCCGGCTGGCCGCGGGCGTGTACCGGGGGTCGTTCGTGATCACCCGGCCGGGCACCGCCGCCGCTCCCGTCACGCTGACCGGTCCGGTGGACGCCGTGCTGGTCAACGACGGTCCGTCGGGTGCCGGGCCGGGCTGCCCGGCGCCGACGCCCGGCTGGGACTCCGGCTACGGGCTGTGGCTGCACGACGCGCCGCACTGGAACCTGGTCGGGTTCACCGTGCGGGAGTCGAAGAAGGGCATCGTCGCGGACAACTCGCAGCACACCGTGATCGACCGCGTGCGGGTCCACCACGTGGACGAGGAGGCGGTGCACTTCCGGCGTTCGTCGGCGGACAGCGTGCTGCGCGACTCCACGATCAGCCACACGGGACTGGCGCAGCCGGGGTACGGCGAGGCGGTCTACCTCGGGTCGGCCGGCTCGAACTGGGCCTGTCACGGCAACTCCGGCGGCGTGGACCGCAGTGACCGGGTGCAGGTGCTCGGCAACCGCATCGGGCCGGGCGTCACGGCCGAGCACGTCGACGTCAAGGAGGGCACGTTCGGCGGCGTGATCCGGGGCAACACGTTCGACGGCACCGGCATGTCGGGGCAGAACTCGGCGGACTCGTGGGTCGACCTCAAGGGCGTCGGTTACACGATCGAGGGCAACACGGGCGTGTTCGCCCCGCCCGGCACGTTCGCCAACGGCTACGAGACGCACCACCCGGCCACCACGCCGTCGTTCACCAACGGTTGCGGCAACGTGTGGCGGGACAACCGCTCGGACTTGGGCGGTGTCGGCCAGTACGCGATCCGGGTCACGTCGACCTCGAAGTGCCCGGGTGTGCCGAACGTGGTGCACGGGTCGAACACCGTGACGCGGGCGGTGATCGGGCTGACCAACATCGCGGTGACGCCGTGAGAGCACGACGATCGCCCGGGTTCCGGGCGTGCCCACCGCCGCCGTGCAAACCGTGCATGACATTTTCCGGGGCGCCGATCCGAATCATGCCGCAGCCTTTAGGTTAGGCTCGCCTTAATGATTTCGTGTTGCGGCACACCGTGGTCGGTGGCAACGTCCCGTTCAGGAAAACTGCTGCCCAGAGGAGCGGTCATGACCACCACGGAAATGCCGGCCGTCAGCGAGTGCACCGTCACGGGCTGTTCGTACAACCACGACGGTTGTCACGCTTTCGCGATCACCGTGAGCGGTGCGAACGGTGCAGCCGACTGCGGGACGTTCATCCCCCTCGCCCGCAAGGGCGGCCTGCCGAAGGTCGTCGCGCAGGTCGGCGCGTGCTCGCGCACGGACTGCGTCCACAACAGGGAGTTGGAGTGCACCGCGCCCGGTGGTGTGACCGTCGGGCCCGGCCAAGGCGACCACGCCGCCAACTGCCTCACCTACACCAGGGGCTGACACGACGACCGCCGCCGGCCGGTCAGCACCCCTCAGAGCTGACCGACCGGCGGGGCGGGACGGCGTCTCAGCGCCGTCGGTCGTGGTGCCGTGCCACCACCAGCGCGGCGGCCAGCAGCACCAGGTTCTTCAGCACGAACTCACCGGTGACGCTGAGCAGCAACGGGTTGCCGAAGCGGAACGCCACCGCCGGCTGCACCACCAGCACGAGGAACGTGCCGAGCAGGTGCACCGCCGCCAACGCCGTCACCAGCCGCACCTGGACCGCCACGACCAGCGCCATCCCGGCCAGCACCTCGACCACGCCCACCGCGGGCACGAGCCAGGACGCGGGCGCGAACGGCACGGTGGCGGCGACAAGGTCGCGCACCGGTGACGTGCCCGCGACCTTCAGCACGCCGAACCACAGGAACACCACGCCCAGCGCGACCCGCAGCAGCCCGACGCTGCGGTCCAGCACGCCGTCCACCGCGCGTGACACCGCACCGGAGAACGCCGTGCCGGACAACAACGCCATCCCGGGCAACGCGGAACGTGACGACCCGGCAGCCGGCGCCCGGTCGACCTCCGGTGGCCTGGTCAATTCGCTGCTCATCACTCATCCCCTCGTCGCTCATCCGGAATCGCTTCGGCAATCGGCTCGGTGAATCGACCCCGCGAAACGGCCCCGGGAATCGGTCGTCCGGAATCAGGCACCGGACCGGCGGGCGGTGGTGAGCGTGTCGCCCAACGTCCGCAACCGCGTGTCGGTCCGCCGCACCTGCTCGGCGACCACGTCGAGCGCCCGGTCCAAATGCGGGCGCACCGTGGACGCCCAGTCGACGCCCGCCGCGCCGTCGCGGGCCTGTTCGGTCGGCTCCGGGAACGCCGTGGCCACCGCGTACACGACCGCGCCGAGCACCGCGTCCAGCACCAACTCCGGCAGCAGCGACATCACCAGGTTCGGCAAGTGCCCCGCTTCCTCCTCACCGGCCCGCGGCTGCCACGGGTCCAGGTGCGGCCGAACCGTCTCCCACAGGCCCGCGTCGACCGCGCCCACGCCGTACCGGCCGGCCCACTGCAACGCGTCCGCCCTGGTCACGGTGGCCGTCAGCACCCGACGGGCGTCCGCGCCGATGCGCAGCAACTCCGCCAGGTCCAACGACTCCGGCGAGCCCAGCAGCGCCGGCCGCACGTCCATCGCCACCTGGTGGTGCCAGCGCGTCGCCCACACCGCCCGCCACCACATGGCCTCCTGGTCGGCCGGCCGCGACAACCACACCGCGATGTTGCGGAAGTAGGCCTTGATCTCCTCGTACGCGGCCCGCCCGGACTCCGACGCGGCGAACCCGACGCTCTTGATCGGGTCCTCCGGCACGGTCGGGTCGCCGACCAGGTTGACGTTGAAGAAGTGGTGCCACGTGGCGTCCACCGCCACCCGGCCCACGCCGACCTGGTGCCCGTCGTACGCGCCGATCGCGCCGAACGTGCTCGCGGCCAGCCGCCCCTTGCTCGGGTCGAGCTCCGCCGCCCGCGCGGTGAGCGTGGACCACGCCACCACCTCGGGCGCGAGCCCCGCCGGGTACTCGGTGATCTCGTACCCGTCGAAGGTGAACGACCGCGTCAGGTCGTCCGGCACGTAGCACTCGCCCTCGTGCGGGTGGTCCGGCAGCACGCGGATCGTGCCGCGCGGACCGCACAGCAGCGGGTGCGGGTAGGCCTGGTGCGCCCACTTCGGCGAGTCCGACGTCGCGTACATCCGGGGCGTGATGACCTGCGGGATGTCGTCGGACTGGTCGTTGAGCTGGAACATCGGGTCGTGGCCCTCCGACAGCGTGTCGTTGCGGTCCGGGCCGTCGACCGACGGCGCCACCGGCTCGCCGTTCGGGCCGGGGTCCGGCCAGTGCCACTTGCGCATGCTCCGCACGCGCGGCACGGAGCCGCACATCGACGCGCCCAGGTCCTCGTGGTCGCCGGTGGCGAACACGCCGCCACCGCCGTCCATGAACTCCGAGAGCGCGCGCAACTCCGTCTCCTCCAACGGCGGCCGCTGCGCCCGGGCCACGCCGAACAGCCAGATCTGGTCGTACTGGCCCAGGTCGTGCCCGTCGAACCGGAACCCCGCGAGGTCGGCGCTCTGCGCGGGCAGGTTGGTCTCCCGGTGCGCTCGCGTCACCTCGAAGCCCACCCACGACCCGGGTGGCGTCTGCAGCACGTCCACGAGCGTGGCCAGGCCGAAGTCGGCCCGGTCGAAGCTCGCCGTCCCGTCGGTGACCATCAGGATCCGGATCGCGCCCGGCTCGGCGAGGACGGACGTGTTCGGCATGGGTGCTCCCCCTCGGTTCACGGTGTCATCCCTTCGATCTCGACCAGCAGGTCCGGGCGGCAGACGTCGACGGTGAACACCGCGAAGTCCGCGCGCCGGGAGAACTCGTCGCGGCACAGCCGCGTCACGAGCGGCACGTCCTCCGGTCGCTTGACGTAGACCTTGATCGCCCGCAGGTCCCCGAGGCGGTAACCGCCGTCGATCCCGTGCCGGACGAGGTTGTCGGTGCCGATCAGCGCGGCGATGTTGGCCAGCGTCACCTGGACCTGGCGCCCCACGTCACCGGGGGCGACGGTGGCGTGGTCGAGGATGCTCGCGGTCCCCGACACGTACAGCGAGCCGCGCCCCTGCTCGGGCCTGAGGTAGGTCGCCCGCGCGAAGCTCGGCGGCCTCGGCCCGTACTGCTCCGGGTACTCGTGCGCGGGCACCTGCAACGGGTTCTCCAAGTGCACGGCCGCGTGCGACCGGTGCGCCAGGAAGTAGAACGCGACCCCGTCGCCCAGCGAGCCGATGCCGGTGGACGCGGGCATGGCGTGCCCGTACTCGTCGAACGCCTGGCCCCGGCCGACGCAGAAGTCCCGGTACACCTCGGTGCCGCGGGCACTGCGGTCGGTGATGCCGTCGAGCATGTTCCACATGCGGAACACGGTCGGGTAGCCCAGCCGCTCCACCAGCTCGAACGCCGCCAGGTACGCCCGGCGCGTCGCCTCGCCGCAGTCCGCCGACGGCCCGATCCACCCGGCGCAGAACAGCACTTCGCCGTCGTGCGCGTAGAGCAGCCCCTGGTGCTCGCCGGTCCGGATCACGCCCCCCTCGGAGTGCCAGACCTCCACCACCTCGGGCTCACCCGGCCGCACCATGTGCAGCGGGAGGACCGGCAGGCCGTGCTCCCACCTCGGCCGGCCGCCCGCGGTCGAGTACCGCACGGCGCCCAGCACGGTGTCACCGGCCAGTTCGGCGAACTCCTCCGCCGACCGGAAGGTGCACGGTGGCGTCACGATCACGTTGCCACGCAATGATTTTCCCCCTTCAGAGCCGGACAGCGCGCCACGCCGCGACCACGGCGAGCGCCTGCCCGGGGTTGAGCCGCGGGTCGCACAGGCTCGTGAACGAGCCGGTCGGGAACCCGTCCCAACCGCACTCCTCGACCTCGTCCGGCGTCGTTTCCAGGTGCAGGCCGCCGGCCACCCCACCGGCGGCGTGCACGATCGCCCGGAAGTCCGCCACCTCGCGGACGACCGTGTCGACCAGTCGTGTCTTGCGGCCGTCCGCGTCGGTGACCGTGTTGCCGTGCATCGGGTCGCACAGCCAGATCACCGGGTGGCCCGCCGCGCGGACCGCCGCCACCAGCGGCGGCAGCAGCTCGGCCACGCGGTCCGCGCCGAGGCGGGCGATGAGCGTCAGCCGACCCGGCTCCCGTTCCGGATCGAGGCGGTCGCACAGCGCCCGCAGCTCGTCGGGCCGCAGCCCCGGGCCGACCTTGCAGGCCACCGGGTTGGCCACCGACGCGAGCAGCCGGACGTGCGCACCGCACACGTCGCGCGTGCGGTCGCCGATCCACGGCCAGTGCGTCGAGGTGAGCAGCGGGACGCCCCGGTCGTCCAGGCGCACCAGCGGCAGCTCGTAGTCCAGCACCAGCGCCTCGTGGCTGGTCCGCAGCCACGGGTGGTGGCCGCGCAGCAGCTCCGTCGCCGACCGCGCGGCGTGGTAGCCCGCGATGAGCCGCGTCGGGTCCGGTTGTCGGGCCAGCACGTGCGGCTGCGGCGCGTTGACCAGGTCGCCCCGGTACACCGGCAGCTCGACCCCGCCGACGACCTCGGTCGGCCGCGACCGCGGCTTGGCGAACTGCCCGGCCATCCGGCCGACCCGCACCACGGGCACGTCGTCGCCGCCCAGGGCGGTGGCCAGCCGGTCGACCAGCGCCGCCTTGGGCGTCACGTGCCGCGGTCCGCACTCGGCGAACGGCTCGGCGCAGTCACCGGCCTGCACGACCAGCCGCCGACCCGCCGCGACCTCGGCCAGGTCCGCGCGCAACGCCGCCACCTCGGCCGGTGTCACCAGGCCGTCCAGCCGTGCCAGCCGGGCCCGGAACGCCCGCGCCCGGCGGTCCGGCCACGTCGGCTGCTGGACTGCGGGCAGCGATTTCCAGTGCGCCGTCTCCCATTCGGACAACACCCTGGCGTGACTGCGCGGAACTGGCTCCGTGGACACTCGCGCCTCCGTCGATCCGGTTTGCCTCGCTGGTTTCGACGACAATGGTGCTGAATCACGCGGCACCTTTTCGTCGGTCCCCGGTGGGATTCGCCGCCTCCGCTTTCCCGTGCGGCGTCGCCCGATCGAGGTAAACCGGGAGGGGGATCGTCAAGCTCCGACGCGGGGTGGACGATAATCCGGGCAGGGGGTGATCCCATTGTTCGCGGCGCGCGGAAATACGCGTGCGGTGACGTGTGATCGGGTGACAAGGGGAGGGAATGGTGTCCAGTTCCAACGTGCGTCTCACGGTGTCGGTGCAGGCACACGGTTTCGCCGAGAAACCGCAGGAAGGCCACCTGGCCACCGGGCTGCTGACCAAACCCGGCGTGGTGCTCGTGCCCGCCTCGACCGACGGGATCGCCGAGTCGACCGAGGGCATCGACCTGCTGGTGCTGCCGCTGCCGCTCGGCGAGGGCGGCCGGATCGAGCGACTCGTCGCCGAGCGGGTCACGTTCTGCCTGGTGCCCGGCGGTGAGGGCGCCCGGTTCGCGCTGATCCGGATGGCGAACGACTCGCGGCACCGGCCGAACGTCGGCGAGTTCACCGAGCGAGAGTTGGAGGAGGCGCTCAAGCGGCACCCGGGCGACCTGTGGGCGGCGCTGGAGTCCCTGGGCGTGATCGAACCCGGCGCGCGGGACGCCGTCACGCCGGAGCTGCTGCGCCAGGTGCCCGAGGTCGAGGCGGCTCAGCGCAAGCCCGAGTTCGAGGAACCCGAGGACGGTCTCGTGCCGGGTGACCCGTGCGACCTGCTGCCCACGTGCCGGAAGGAGACCGCCTGATGGACCGGCAGGGACGGCCACCGTGGTTGTCCCGCGCCACGGCGG
Source organism: Saccharothrix sp. CB00851 (assembly GCF_001905065.1). NCBI lineage: Bacteria > Bacillati > Actinomycetota > Actinomycetes > Pseudonocardiales > Pseudonocardiaceae > Saccharothrix > Saccharothrix sp. CB00851. The sequence goes on along the minus strand of NZ_LWLC01000020.1, from coordinate 80,292 downwards.
CCGATCTCGCCCTGGCGGCGTCGGCCGCCGTGGTGGACGTCTTCCTGTTCTCCGCGGTGAGCAGCCGCAAACCCGAGGGTGCGGGGATGTGGCTGTTCGTCGCCCTGGCCGCGATCGGGTTCGCGGCGCTGCTGGTGCGGCGCAGGTACCCGGTGCTGGTGTTCGGCGTGGTCTGGGTGTGGGCGGTGCTCGTCACGCCGACGAGCGAGCTGGAGTTCCAGCCGACCGCCATCCCGTGCGTAGCGCTGTTCACCGTCGCGCTGCGGGCGCAGGCGAAGGTGTCGGCCGGTGCGCTGCTCGCGTGCGCGGTGCTCGCCGTGCTGGCCGGGCTGCGGGAGGCCGCGTCCCGGCCGCCCGAGGCGCGCATGGTCGCCACCTACGCCACGCTGGTGTTCTACCTGCTCGTGTACGGCTGCGTGTGGGCCGGTGGGCGGTGGGCGCGGCTGAGCCGGCAGCACGCCGACGACCTGGAGTTCCGCCGCCGGGTCGAGGCGCACGAGGCGGTGGTGGCCGAACGCACCCGCATCGCGCGCGAACTGCACGACATCGTGGCGCACTCGGTGACCGTGATGGTGCTGCAGGCGGCGGGTGCGCGGCGGGTGCTCGACACCGACCCGGTGCGCGTCGGGCACGCGCTCGGCCACATCGAGGAGGCCGGTGAGCAGGCGATGGGCGAGTTGCGGCGGATGCTGACCGCGCTGCGGCTCAGCGACGAGGACGAGTCCGGTGACGGCGTGACCGGCAGGCCGCAGCCCGGCCTGGCCGACGTCGAGCACCTGGTCGGCACGGTCGCGGCGGCCGGGGTGCGGGTCCACACAAGGGTGGAGGGCGAGCCGCGCCGGCTGGCGGCCAGCGTGGACCTCGCCGCGTACCGGGTCGTGCAGGAGGCGTTGACGAACGTGACCAAGCACGTCGGGCCGGGTGCGTGCGTGGAGGTGCGGCTGCGGTGGGAGCCCGACGAGCTGTCCGTCGAGGTCACCGACGACGGACGGGGTCGGCGGCCGGAGCGCGCGCTGTCCACGAACCACGGTCTGGCCGGGCTGCAGGAGCGGCTGGCGATCGTGGGCGGGCGGCTGGCGGCGGAGGAGGTGCCGTCGGGCGGGTTCCGGGTGAGGGCCGTGCTGCCGGTCGCGGGCCCGGTGGCGAGCGACCCCGTGCGGGAACACCGGTGATCCGGGTGATGCTGGTGGACGACCAGCCGTTGGTGCGGGCCGGTCTGGCGATGCTGCTCGACGCCGAGCCGGACATCGAGGTCGTGGCCGAGGCGGACGAGGGCGCGGGCGCGGTGGCGCGCGCCGGTGAGCTGCACCCCGACGTGGTGCTGATGGACGTGCGGATGCCCGGCGTGGACGGGGTGGAGGCGACGCGGCGGATCATCGACGCCGACCCGGCGGGCGAGGACCACGCCACCAAGATCATCATCTTGACGACGTACCACGTGGACGAGGCGGTGTACGCGGCGTTGCGGGCGGGCGCGTCGGGGTTCCTGCTCAAGGACGCGGTGCCGCGCGAGCTGGTCGACGCGGTGCGCACGGTGGCGTCGGGCGAGGCGTGGCTGGACCCGACCGTCGCGAAAGGACTGATCCGCGAGTTCGCCGCCCGGCCGCGCCACCAGATGCCGACGTCGGCGGAGATGCGCGAGCTGACGGTGCGCGAGCGGGAGGTGCTGGTGCTCGTGGCGCACGGGTTGTCGAACCCGGAGATCGCCGCGCACCTCGTGGTCGGCGAGGCGACGGTGAAGACGCACCTGGGGCGGATCCTGATGAAGCTGGGGCTGCGCGACCGCGCCCAGGCGATCGCCGCCGCTTACCACAGCGGGCTGGTCGTGCCGGGCAGCAGCCCGCCGCCGCCTGCCGGCCGCACGCCTTGATCGTTACGGTCGACCGTGCGGCCCCGTGCGCGGTACCGTGCGGTGGTGCGCATTCATCCGCGCAGGGCACGTCGCCGTGCCGAACCGACGAGCGTGATGCTCGACCCGGCCACGGCGGAACTCGTGCGGCTGGGGACGTTGCTGGAGGTCGTGGTCCAGGCCGTGGCGCTGCAGGAGCGGGCGGAGGCGGTGATCGCCGACTGCGCGCAACCGGGTGAGCCGTCGTGGGAGGTCGCGCGCAGCGGGCGTGCCGTAGCGGCCCAGTACAGCAGGCTGTCCGGCTGGGCGGCGGACCTCGCGTGGCAGACCGACCGGCCCCCGCTGCCGCAGCGGACCGTCGAACTGCTCCGCTACCACCTGGTCATGCTGGACTGCGCGCTGAAGCTCGCGTTCCCCCGCTACCGCTCGGACCGTCTGGAACGCCACCGCCTCGCCCTGACCGGCCTGGGCGCACCGGCCCGCGAACTGCGCGACCTGGAGTCCGCCCTCCGCACCCGCATCACCACCCTCTCCACGTGAGCCCAACCTCCAGCCCGCGCGTGTCCTACGTTCGGAACGCGTGTGTCCTACGTTCGCGACCCCCGAGTTGAACACTCAGCACAGTCGATCTTGTTCTGAGTGTTCAACTCGGGGGTTCTGAACGTAGGACACGCGTGACGCGAACGTAGGACACACGAGGGCTGGAGGTACGACTCTCGGGGTTAGAAGGTGGTGCGGCCGGCGCCGAAGGGGTAGAGCGGGGTGCCGTAGGTGGAGGGGACGGGGGTGCCGGCGTCGATCCTGGCCCGGATGTCGGCACGTTCGGCGGCGGTGGCGCCCAGGTCGTACGGCAGGTCCCAGTGCTCGGTGGCGTCGGCCGGGACGTCGGTGCCGCCGGGGCGGAGGACGTCACTGAGAGCACGCGGCAGTTGCCACGGGAGCTTGCCCGTCGGGGTGTAGTCGCCGAACAGGAGCGAGGCCAGCGCCGGACCCATCTCCTCACCACCGCGGTAGGTCACGACGATCGCGCTCGCCAGGTTGTGCCACTCCGTGATCACGTAGGGCCGCGGGAGCACCAACGCGACCACGACGGGGATGCCCTGGCGGTGGAAGTCCTGGATCAGGGCCAGTTGGTCGGGCGGCAGGTAGGGCTGTTCCTTCGGCCAACTCGTCGCGTGCGTGTACGACGTCTCGCCCACGGCCACGATCGCCAGCTTCGGTGCCGGCCCGGTGTCCTTGTGCACGTTCACCCCGGCCTGCGCGGCACGCGTGCGGATCGCCTGCAACATGGTCTGCGAGCCGTACTCCTGGTGGAAGTAGCTCGTCCAGATGCAGCACGCGGCCGTGTCGTCGGCACGCGGACCGGCCACCACGATGTTGTCACCCCGGTTCAGCCGCACCGGCAGCACACCGGGCGTGTTTTTCAACAACGTCATCGCCTCCCGCGACGCCTGGTTGGCCAGCGCCGCGTACTCCGGCTTGTGGAACCGGTACGGCCCGTTCACCGGGTCGCCGTACGGGTTCTCGAAGATCCCGAGCTTGAACTTCAGCCGCAGCACCCGCCGCACCGCGTCGTCGATCCGCGCCGCCGGAACCCCCGCCGTGAACTGGCCCATGGTGAACCCCGGCGCACCCGGGTCCGCACCACCCATCACGTCGGAACCGGCGTTCGCCGCGCCCACCCACGACCCGGACGGCAGCCAGTCGGTCGTGATCAGCCCGGTGTACCCGAGGTTCTGCCGCAGGTACGCGAGGATCTTCGCGCTGTCGCCCGCGCCCGGCCCGCCCGGGTCGAGCAGCGAACTGCCCGCGTACCCCGGCATGATGTTCACCGCACCGGCCTCCATCGCGGCCCGGAACGGCGCGGTGTGGTACTTGATCGTCACGTTGTCGAACACGATCAACGCCTCACCACCGGCACCCTCACCCGGCCAGTGCTTCACGGTCGCCAGCACGGAGGCCGGGTTCAGCTCCGGCCCGCCCTGCAACCCGGCCACCAGCGCCCGCACCTGGGCCGCCGCCACTTCGGAACTCTCACCGTTGCCCTCCTGGATGCGCGGGTACAGCACCTTCGTGCCCACCTCGGCCAACGGCCCCAGCACACCGCGCGCCCCGACCTCCAGCTGCTCACGCCGCTGCATGTCGCCGAGCTTGTACTGCAACGGGTAGTTCCGGGCCGCCGCCAACGCGCTCTGCAGCGGGTACGTCGTCTTGTACCCGGCGATGGTGTCACCGGCCGTCACGAACGGGATGCCCAACCGCGTCCCGCTCGACCCGAGCAACGCGTTGTGCAGGTCCTGCGCCTCCGCCGGCCCGAAGTGCCACCCCGAACGCGGGAACACCTGGGCGTTGTAGAACATCTGGTAGGCCTTCTCCTCGATCGTCATCCGACCGAGCAGGTCGTTCACCCGCGTCTCCACGGGCAGCCGCCAGTCCTCGTACGGCTCGATCGTGCCGCTCCTGTTCAGGTCACGGCTGCCGTTCACCACCCGCACGCCGTCGTCCACCGAAGCCAACGTCGGCACGTACACGCTGAACGCGCGGATGTTCGACGCGCTGGTGCCACCCGACCCGTCCACCGCGACCACGAACCACTTGTAAGTCCACCGGTCGGCAATATCCCACGAAGGTGTGTAGCTCGTGCCGGTGGGCTCGGCGACCTTGGTGTAGAGGTCGATCAGGTTGCCCGATGCGGTGAAGTCGTAGTCCGTGCGGCTGACGTTGAGCCACACCTGGTAGCGCACCGCGCCCGGCACGGTCGCCCACGAGAACACCGGACGCCGGGTCGAGGTGACCATCGCGTTGTCGGCGGGCGCGGACAGGGCGAACCGGCCGGTCACCGCCGGGGCCTTGGTCGGCGGCGAGAGCAACGGCGGGGTCGCCGCGGACGTGTCGACGGTGCCGAAGACCTGGAACTCCCACAGCGAGACGCCGTAGCCGGTGGCCCGTGCGGTCGCGAACAGCCGCAGGTAACGGCCCGTGCCGCCGACGGCGAGCCGTTCCACGCCGCCCGCTCCGGTGGTGGTGGAGTAGATGGACGTCCAGTTCACCGCGTCGTTCGACAGTTCGAGCCGGTACCCGCGCGCGTACGCGCCCTCCCAGTTCAGCACGACCTGGTTGACGGTGGCCACGGCGCCGAAGTCGACCCGCAGCCACTGGTTGTCGGCGAACTGGCTGGACCAGCGGGTGTTGGTGCGGCCGTCGAGCGCCGCGGCGGGGGCGTTGCCGCCCTCCCACGTGGAGGCCGCGACCTGCTTGTACTCCGAGATCGGCGTGCCGGACGGCGTGCCACCGGTCGTGCCGTAGACCTGGAACTCCCACAACGAGTAGCCGTAGCCGGTCGCCCGGGCCGTGCCGAACATCCGCACGTGCCGACCGGTGCCGGTGACCGGGATGCTCTGCGTGCCGCCGGAGCCGTTGGCGGTGGTGTGGATCGTGGTCCACGTGACGCCGTCGGCCGAGGTCTGGAGCTGGAACGCGGTCGCGTACGCGGCCTCCCAGGTCAGCACCACGCGGTCCAGCGTGGCGGTGGCACCCAGGTCGACGCTCAACCACTGAGGGTCGGCGAACGCGCTGGACCACCGGGTGCCCGCGTTGCCGTCGGTGGCGGCGGACGCGGCGGTGCCGCCGTTCTCGGTGGACGACGCGGTGGTCGGTTTGCCTTGCGACAGCAGGACACCGGCCGCTTGTGCGGAGGGCGACCCGATGGCGAGCTGTCCGGCGACCAGGGCGGCGACGACGGCCAGGAGGGCGGGCAGGGGCCGGACCCGGCGACGTCGCGGCGGTGGGAGCAAGGCGGGGAGCGGGGACGGTACCCGGCGGCGGTGCCGGGTGGGTGCTTCGGGCATGGCGACTCCAGGCAGGGGTGACCCGCGGCCGGTGTGCCGCCGGCCGCGGATCGTCGACTGACTCTCGGAGAGCGCTCTCCCACAGCGAACTTCACGGGTGGTGCCGCCGTCAAGGGACCGGCGGACCGGTTCTCGCCGACCTGGCGGCCCGGTTCCGGTCGGGTCCGGGAGCGGCGCGGCACTAGGATCGACGGGTGACGATCACGATTCCCGGTTTCGGCGAGCTGACCCCGGTGGACCACGTGCCCGAAGGTGTGGCGTGCTGGAACACGACCGCCGCCGGGACGTCGGTGAGCGTGCTGGTGGAGGAGCCGGCCACCACCGACGACCTCGACCTGCCGTTCATCGGTTCGGTCCTGCGCGACCGCGACCGGCTGCTCGCCACCGCCCACCAGGCCGTAGCCGACCACCTGCGCGAACGCCCCGGCTACGGTCCCGACGCCGTGTCCGACCCGGAGTTCACCTTCCACCCCGGCCGGGACTGGCTGGTCCGGTTCGCCGAGTGCCGAGTCCCCGGTTTCACCGAGCTGGGCGTGGTCGTGGTGTTCAACGGCGCCGATGTGGTCGGGGTGGACGACCTCGCCGACGTCGACCTCGCCGACGAGTGACCCCGACCGGGATGGACCGGGCGGGTGAACGTGCCGTCCGGCGCCGTCGTGAGTCCAAAGAGGACAGATCCGCTCCCTGGCTCGGGTAGGCGCGGGCGTCGACCCGTCGGCAAGCCGAATGGGTGCCGCCGACTGGTTCAATGTGGACATGACGACACCTCCGGTCGCGAGGCCCTCGATCCTGACCGTGGACGACGACCCGGGCGTGTCCCGGTCCGTGGCGCGCGACCTGCGCCGCAAGTACGGCGAGGACTACCGGATCGTGCGGGCCGAGTCCGGCGCCCAGGCGCTCGACGCGCTGCGCGAGATCAAGCTGCGCGGCGAGGAGGTGGCGGTGCTGCTGGCCGACTACCGGATGCCCGGGATGAGCGGCATCGAGTTCCTGGAGGCCGCGATGGACCTGTTCCCCGCGGCACGGCGGGTGCTGCTCACCGCGTACGCCGACACCGACGCGGCGATCCGCGCGATCAACGTCGTCGACCTCGACCACTACCTGCTCAAACCGTGGGACCCGCCGGAGGAGAAGCTGTACCCGGTGCTGGACGACCTGCTGCGCGCCTGGGCGTCGGCCGACCGCGGGCCCGTCCGGCAGGTCCGGGTCGTCGGGCACCGGTGGTCGTCGCGGTCCTACGAGGTGCGCGACTTCCTGGCCCGCAACTCCGTGCCGTTCCGCTGGCACGCGTTGGACGACGGCGACGCCGAGGCCGGGCGGCTGCTCACCGCGTGCGGCGAGGACGGCGTGCGGCTGCCCGTCGTCGTCACCGCGGACGGCGAGACGCTGGTCGAGCCGTCGGACGCGGAGTTGGCCGCCCGGGTCGGCCTGACCACCCGGCCATCCACCGACTTCTACGACCTGATCGTGGTCGGCGGCGGCCCGGCCGGGCTGGGCGCGGCCGTCTACGGCGGGTCGGAAGGACTGCGGACGGTGCTGGTCGAGCGCCGCGCCACCGGCGGCCAGGCGGGCACCAGCAGCCGGATCGAGAACTACCTCGGCTTCCCCGACGGCGTGTCCGGCGAGCAGTTGACCGACCGGGCCCGCAGACAGGCGCTGAAGTTCGACGTCGAAGTGCTGACCGCGTGCGACGTCGTCGGCTTGGAGGCACGCGGCGCGGCACGGGTGGTGCGGTTGGACGACGGCACCGAGCTGGCCGCGCACACCGTCATCCTCGCCACCGGCGTGTCCTACCGCAGGCTGGACGCGCCCGGTCTCGACGAGCTGACCGGCCGGGGCGTGTTCTACGGCGCGGCCACCACCGAAGGACCGGGCTGCGCGGGCCAGGACGTCTACCTGGTCGGCGGCGCCAACTCGGCGGGCCAGGCGGCGCTGTACTTCGCCGCCCACGCTCGCCGCGTCGTGCTGGTGGTGCGCGGCGACTCGTTGGCCACGTCCATGTCGCACTACCTGGTCGAACAACTGGCGAAGGTGGACAACATCGAGGTGCGCACGTGCACCGAGGTCGTCGGCGGCACGGGGGAGGAGCACCTGGAGACCGTGACGCTGCGGCACAACAAGACCGGCGAGACGACGACCGTGCCGACGTCGTGGCTGTTCGCGTTCATCGGCGCCGCGCCGCACACCGACTGGCTGGCGGGCACACTGGCCCGTGACGAGCGCGGGTTCGTGCTCGCCGGACCGGACCTGGTCACCGACGGCCGACTGCCCGAGGGCTGGGACCTCGACCGGCCGCCCTACCACCTGGAGACGAGCGTGCCGGGCGTGTTCGTGGCCGGTGACGTGCGCGCCGACTCGGTGAAGCGGGTTGCCTCGGCCGTCGGCGACGGCGCGATGGCCGTGTCACTGGTGCACCGCTACCTGGAGAGGTCGTGATGGAGAACCTGACGGTCGACGACCTGCGCGGGCTGTTCCTGTTCGAGCACCTGTCGGAGGAGCAGTTGGCGTGGCTCGTCGCGCACGGCCAGGTCGAGACGCACGCGGCCGGTACGCAGGTGTTGCGCGAAGGTCAGCCCGCGACCTGCTTCTTCGTGCTGCTGGACGGCACGGTGGCGCTCAGCCGCGTCATCGGCGGCCAGCGCGTGGAGACCAACCGCACCGACCACCGCGGCGCGTACTTCGGTGCCACCCAGGCGTACCTGGGCGCCGACGCGGAGGCCAAGACAGTCTACCAGATGACCGCCGACGCGGTGACCGACGTGCGGCTGTACCAGTTGCCCGCGCACGACTTCGGCGCGATGTTCCGCTCGTGGTTCCCGATGGCGATCCACCTGCTGGAAGGCCTGTTCTTCGGCATGCGCAACACCGAGCGGATCGTCAGCCAGCGGGAACGGCTGCTCGCGCTCGGCTCGCTGTCGGCCGGCCTGACCCACGAGCTGAACAACCCGGCCGCGGCGGCGGTGCGGGCCACCGGCGCGCTGCGCGAGCGGGTGGCCGGGATGCGGCACAAGCTGGCGCTGCTGGCGAGCGGTTCGATCGACCCGGCCACCCTGCCGGTGCTGGTGGAACTGCAGGAGAGCGCGGTCGAGCGGGTGGCGAAGGCGCCGAAGCTCGGTCCGATGCAGACCGCCGACCTGGAGGACGAGGTCGCCGACTGGCTGGACGCGCACGGCGTGGCGGGAGGGTGGGACCTGGCACCCGTGCTGGTCGCGGGCGGGTTGGACGTCGAGTGGCTGGACCGGGCGGCGGCGCTGTGCCCGCAGACCGCCACCGAGGCCGCCGTGCGCTGGCTGGCCTACACGGTCGAGACCGAGACGTTGATGAACGAGATCGAGGACGCCACCACCAGGGTGTCCACGCTGGTCGGCGCGGCCAAGCAGTACTCGCAGGTCGACCGGGCGCCGTTCCAGGTGGTCGACGTGCACGACCTGCTCGACTCCACGCTCGTGATGCTCGGCGGCAAGCTCGGCGACGGTGTGCGCGTGGTCAAGGACTACGACCGCTCCTTGCCGCCGCTGCCCGCCTACCCGGCCGAGCTCAACCAGGTGTGGACGAACCTGGTGGACAACGCCGTGGCGGCAATGGACGGCGACGGCACGCTGACCGTCCGCACCTCCCGCGCCGGCGACGACCTGGTGGTCGAGATCGGCGACACCGGCGCGGGCATCCCGGCGGAGGTGAAAGGGCGCATCTTCGAGCCGTTCTTCACCACCAAGGCGGTCGGCGAGGGCACCGGGCTCGGGCTGGACATCTCATGGCGGATCGTGGTCGACCGCCACCACGGCGACATCCGCGTGGACTCCGAGCCCGGTGACACCCGCTTCCGGGTACACCTGCCGCTGACCGCTCCGTCAGCAGGGCTTGCGGAGGACGGCGCCGGAGGTACCGGCCAGTGAGACCGACGTGACCTGCGTGCCGCGTTCGTTCACGTGCCCGCCGTCCAGCGGCACGGTGACGGACTTGCTGTCGGTGCGGTTGGCGTTGACCACGACCGTGCCGCACGCGAAGTCGCGGACGAAGATGTTCGTGCCCGCGGACCGGTACGGCCCCGACGGCGTGCCGAGGTCCCAGTCGTACTCGGTGCGCCACGGCGTCGGGTCGCCGTAGCCGTCGGTCTGGTCGATGCTCGCGATCGCGGCCCGGTCACCCGCCGCCAGCAGGTAGCTGGCCAGCGCGAACCGGTACGGCCGGTCCGCGCCGTCGGTGTGGTGCGGCTGCACCCAGGTGATCTTGCCGCGGGCCTCGTTCGCCGCGATCTCGGCGACCTGCCTGCTCCACCCCTCCGGGTACTCCGAGAGCAGGTTGGTGTCGTCGAACGTCAGCCACCACTCGTCGAAACCGCCGTCGAGGTGCTCGGTGTAGGCGTCCCACGCGCCCGCGTGCAGTCGCGCGTTCGACAGGTTCGCCACCGTCTTCAACCCGGCCGCGACGAACTCGTCCCGGGTGTTGGCCAACATCGACTTGTACGCGTCCTGCAACGCCGCGTCGGTCGGGTACTTCGCCGGGCACACGCCCTCGTGATAGGCGTCGCACGGGAACAGCGCGTTGTCCATGAACACGCCGTCGAATCCGGCCGCCGTGCTGCTCTCGATCACGTTCGCCGCCCACGCGTCCTGGTAGGCGGTGTTGCCGACATCCATCTGCCAGTGGCCGGAATAGCCGCTGTACTCGAACCGGCGGCCGTTCGGGTCGAGCAGGAACCACTCCGGGTGGTCCTTTTCCGCCTGGCAATACCCGACACCCGTCGGCAACTGCGCGTCGTCCACCCCGTCGCGGCACGCGTACGAACGCGTGGAGGACAAGTCCTTGTAGACGAAAACCTGGACGGCCGGGTTCGCCGCCTTCAGCTTCGGGATCAGCGCGCCTTCCCAGGCGTTCAGCACGATGTAGGCGCGGCGGCGCGCCTCGGTGGCCAGCACCTCGTCGGAGACGGGGGTGGAGTTCATGTGCAGCCAGAAGGACTGCACCCGCCCACCTCCCGAGACGTCCTGGTCGGCCGCGCCGGTCGCGCCCGTCGCGCCGGACGGTGCGACCAGCGCGGTCGCCGCGGTGACACCGGCCACGACGGAGAGCAGTATGCGGGTTCGGCCGCGGCGCGCAAGCCGGTGTCGGACGCGGTCATTCCGTTGGAACAGGGACATGCCGGACTCCCGGTACGGCAGGCGGCACCCACTGTCGATCGCGACGACAATGTCTACCCACAACAGGGGACAATGGGCGTGCCCGCCCTCGATTCGGTCACGCGAAGATCGCCTACCGGTCAGTAGGGCGAATGCGCGACCGCAGTAAAACCGCTCGTCACCGGGCAGGTCAAGTAACGTGCGCCACACTACGCACGAAATCGGTCGTCTCTATTGGTCGCAACTATTTCGGTCAACCGGCGAAAAGATCATGGCGTACCCGCGCGCTCGGCCGGGCCGTCCGGTGTCGCACCTCGGCACAGCCGACGAGCGCCATACCCGCCACCAGCGGAAGGACCATGGCCCCCTCGACCGCCAGTGCGCACGTGAGTGCGATCCACAGCAGCAGTCTCATGGGGGAAAGGCTAGGGAGACGCCAGTCACATTCGCACCTGATTTGGGCAAGGCTTGAGGTAGGAGCCGGCCGCCGGACGTCCCGCCGCTGGTCACGGCGAGGCGACGAACCGGCCGAACTGATCGTTTTGTCGGACCCCGTCGCTAACCTCCCCGCCAACCGTCGTGAACGACTCGCAGGAGGACACCGTGGGCTGGCTCAGCGCCCAATCCCAATCCGGGCACGCTTCCGGCTACCAGGTGCGGCTCGGGGAGAACGGGCGCGTCCAGTGCCGCAACGGCAAGGGCAAGCTCCTCTCCTCGGTGCCCGCGTCGCTCAAGGACGACCCCAGGGTCGTGCAGTTGCGGCAGCTCGCCGAGTGGCTGTCCCGGCACCGGGCCGAGTGCCTGGCCGCCGTGGACGGCTGGATGGTCCGCTCGCTGCCGGTGCCCGCGGCACTGATCGCCGAGGTCTGGGCGGACGCCGCGTGGGCCGACGCGTTGCGCGACCTCGTCGTCACCGCCGACGACGGCACGGGCGCGGAGACCGGGTTCCTGCGCGACGCCGACCCCGAACGGGGGCTGGGCGTGGTCACCCTCGACGGCGACACGCGCCGGCTGAAGCCCGAGGTGGTGCGCATACCGCACCCGGTGCTGCTGGACGACCTGGAGGAGCTGCGCGAGTTCGGCGCGGAACTGGGCGTCGAGCAGAAGGTGCAGCAGCTGTTCCGGCAGACGTTCGCCAAGCCCGCCGGACTGGCGGGCAAGACCTCGGTGGACGACTACGCCGGCGGCAAGTTCGAGCAGCTCAACCACGCGCTGAGCCGCTGTCGCACGCTCGGCTACCCGGTGCGCGGCGGCGAGGCGGTCTACTCCGCGTTCGAGGACGGCCGGGTGGTGGAGGCCCGCTACTGGCTCGGCTCGGACTACCCCGAGTCCGAGGCGTGGACCGGCCACCTGGCCTGGTCGCTGGAGGACGGAACCGCGGTGCCGCTCAGCGACGTCGGACCGGTCGCGTGGTCCGAGGGGATGCGCATGGCGGCGGCGATCCACGCCGGTCGCGTCGTCGAGGAAGCGGTGGTGGCGTGAACGACCTCAGCCCGAAGGCCCTGATCGCGGCCGGCGCCGTGCTGCCCGGCACCGCCGACGTCGGCGAGGACCGCGACACCATCACCGCCCGCCACTACACCCACGAAGGCCTGGACGGCCAGGTCGTGGTCCGGCTGGTGCCCGCCGTGCTCGGCCGCGCCGAGGACCTGACCTGCGAGTACCTCGGGTTCGAGGCGCCCTCCCGGGTCGCCGACGTCGGCACCGGCAAGCGCAGCGCGCTCGGCTTCCCCGCGTGGGCGCTGGTGAACGACCCGGCCAACGCCCACCACGCGCTCAACCTGGTCAAGGACGTCGAACGGCTGGCCCGCACCGCCAAGTCCAAGGCGGGGTCGGCGAAGGACGGTTTCACCAGGCTCGGCGAGATGCTCGGTCGGTCCGCGCCGCACTTCCTGCCCACGTTCTACGAGCAGGCCGGGCGGATCTTCCTGCAGCACGGCAACACCTCCTACGCGGCGAGCATGTTCGGCAAGGCCCGCGAGGCGGAGGAGGTGCACGACCTGGCGGTCGACCCGGAACGCACGCGCGAGGTGTTCCTGGAGTTCGCGTTCGCCGGCGCGCTGACCGCCAAGGCGCTGTCCGCGCACGCCAAGGGCCTGGCCCGCAAGCACGACCCGGATGCGGCCTACGAGCTGTTCTTCACGCTGTGCGTGGAGCGCACGCGCGGTGGCCTGCCGCCGTACACGGGGATGCCGGAGGACGTGCGGCGGCTGGCCAAGGCCGCCAAGCGCGACCTCGCGGCCGAGGACCGGCGGCTGCTGCGCGAGATCCTCGACAGTTCCTCGATCAGCCGCGCGGGCGGCGCGTTCTGGAAGTCCTACCGCGCCTCGCTGGTGGCGCTGGCGAAGGACGACGCGGCGGTGCGCGGTCGGCTGCTGTCGTTCGTGCCCGACTCGGACACCGTGCTCGACCTGTGGCTGGAGATCCTGACCGATTGCGGCGCCACCCGTGCCCTGATCGGGCCGGACGAGGTGCAGGCGCACCCGGCCGAGTGGCTGTCGTCGGTGCTGGCGGTCCGCGAGTCGGGGTGGCGCGCCACCGGGCGGTCGGTGCGGCTGCTGGAGCTGGTCGAGGCGATGGCGGACCGGCTCGTGGCCGACGGCGTGCCGGTCCGCACGCTGCGCTACTACCGCCAGTTCGACCTGGACGTGCTGGACCTGCTGGTGTCGCGGGACGTGCCGATCGCGGACGACGGCGGACGGGGCCGCGATCTCGACGTCGCCGGGTGGTTGGCCGACGACGCCCCCGGCCGCCGCGACCTGTCCGCGCTGGCCGCGTCCGAGCGGTTCGGCGGCAAGCTCGGCGACGGGTTCATCGCCCACGCCCGCTCCAAGATCCGCGGGAACGCCGTCGCCTTGGACGTGCTGTCGTCCGCCATGGCCACGCCGGGGCTGCGCAGCGCGCTGGGCTCGTGGATCGGCGCGCACGCCGGACGCGTCGCCGCCACCGGTCTGCCCGACCTGACCGACCACCTCGACCGGCTGGCCGTCGTGCGGTTGCCCGAGGCGTACGTGGACGTGCCCGAGGTGGCCGAGGCGCTGGCCCGCACCGATGTCGCCGCCGCCCTGCACACGACGCTGCGCGCGGGCCTGCTGGACGAGCTGGGGTGGCCCGCGCTGGAGGAGGCCGTCGAACGGCTGCGGTCGGCGGGCGCGCCCAAGGACGACGGCGTCGTGATGGTGTGCGGCGAAGGCTGGCCCGCCCTGGTGCTGCGCCGCGGCGAGACGTTCGTCGTGGTCGGCCCGGACGGCGTGCTCGCCGAGCACCTGTCCCGCATCCCGGCCGACGCCCGGCACCGCTGGGGGTTCGCGCCCGCCGCGTCCTGGTTCGACGGTGTGCTGCTGGTGCGCTGGCAGGGCCCGGACGGCGAGTTGGCGTACTGGAGCGACGCGCCGGACCACGTCTTCGAGCTCGGCGAGCGCAACTCGGGCTTCTACCGCAACTCCGAGCCGACGGCCTCGATCGCGCTGCCCGGCGGCGGCCGGTTCGCCGGGCGGCGGGCCGTGCACCCCGGTGACACGGTCGTGCCGAGGCCGGCGGAGGCGCACGGCGATGGTGCCGCGGTGTGGACCCCGCTCTGGCACGACCAAGCCTGGCGCTGGTTCGAGGTCGACCCGGCCAGCGGTGAACGCGGTCGCGCGAGCCTGCCCCGGTTCGTGGAGGACTTCGCCGCCGACGGCGCGACGCTCGTGCTCGGCAGCTGCGACCTGCGACCCGCCGCGCCCGGCACCGGCGACAGCCCGCTCGGCACGGCCGACGGCCTGCACGGCTGGCGGGCGCGCCGCGAGGCGGACGGCTCGCACGTCGGCGAGGGCGTGGACGGCCGCCGGGTCCGGCTCTCCCACTGCCCGATCGGCCTGCTGCGGCTGCCCGGTGGCGCGGAGGTGGCGCTGACCGGCGGGCGCGCGTCGATGGTCCTGTTCGACCCTCAAGGCACCAGGCTGGCCGCCCTGTCGGCTGCGGAGCAGCACCCGCAGTACGCGACCGGCACGCCGTTCGTGCCGCCGCTGGACTGGTGGCACCTCCTGCGGCCCCGGGACGAGGCCGGTTCGGCCGCGCTGCGCGGCGTGACGCGTGAGGCGGTCGACCGGATGCTCGCCGCCGCGCGGGAGGAAGGGCCGGACAAGCGCACGATCCGCGAGCGGCTGACCGCGCTGGTCAAGGGCGAGCGCGACGGGCTGGCCGGCGTCGTCGCCGCGGCACTGCCCGGCCTCACCCACCCCGCGCTCATCTCCGGCGTGGTGGGCCTGGTCCGCCGCGCCGCCAAGCTGGAGCGTTCGTACCGCGGCTACGCCGAGATCGCCACGGCGGCCCGCGAGGTCGACCCGGTCCTCGCGCCCACCGGGCCGGACGTCACCGAGGACCAGGTCAACGCCGCGCTCAACTGGTTCGGCGGCTACCGGTCCTACAACTCGCGCGGCCCGGTGCCGACGCCGCTGCCCGCGTTGATCGCCGCGCTCGCCGAGGCGGTCGAGCGGCCTGGGGAACGCGCCCTGCCCCAGTCGAACGCGCCGCGCTGGTTCGACGTGCTGCCGCACCTCGCCGCGCTGGCCCACCGCGCCGCGTCACCGCTCACCCCGGACGACGAGCGCGCCGCGCTCGCGCTGGTGCTGCGGTCCGTCGCGGACGGCGGCCTGGCCGACGGCGCCGGCCACTGGCGCACCGTCGGCGTGGTCGTCCACAAGGGACAGACCAACCCGAAGGACCGGGTGACGCCGGTGCGCGACGGGTTCATCGCCCTGTTCGAGACCCGGTGGCGCAACGATCCGGGCAGCCGGTTCGACGGCGTGCAGTTCACCCGCACGCCGGGCGTGTTCGACCTGCCGAAGGACTGGCACGTCGAGACGGACGTGGAGGTGCGCACCGCGTTCGGGCCCGAGCGGGTGGCCCGGTTCCTCGACGTGCTCGCCGAGCGCGGCCCCGCGCCGTGGTTCCCGGAGGCGGTGCCCGCGCTGGTCGAGCGGACCGGCCTGGGCACGGCCGAGGCGACGTTGCTGCTGGCCGGGCTGCCCAACGTGGACCGGCGGGACGCGAACTTCCTCGCCAGCGCCGACCGGCACCTGCTCGGCCTGTCCGCGGCAGGCGCCAAGGCGGCCAAGGAGCGGTTCCGCGGGCTGGCCGACTGGTTCCGGCTCCGGCTGGTCGCCGCCGCCGTGCCCGCCGACCCGGCCGACCTGTGGACCAGAGGCCCGGACGTGGCCGCGGTCGCCGAGGTGTGGACCGCCGAGTTCGGCCGGCGCACGGCCGTGCCGGACGACGTGCTGGTGGACGCGGCGAAGCTGCTGAACCTGCGCAACGCCGGCGAGTACGTGGCCGGTGTGGTCAACCCCGACCTCACGCCGTGGCTCACCGTGGACGCCGAGATGACGTTCACCGGCACGGCGCTGAAGTACCGCCGCTCGGAGGGGTTCGACCGGGCGGCGCTGCGGGCGGTGCCGGAGACGCTGGCGTGGCTGGCGCACCGGCTCCCCGCGGGCTCGCCGCTGCGACCGCGGTTGGCCGAGGCGTTGACCTTGGCGCGACTGCGGGTGGCGCACCCCGGTTTCGCCCTGGACCTCAGCTCGTGGGTGTCGGTGGAGAAGCTCTGCGCGCTGCTGGGGACCGACGTGCCCGCCGACGGCGAGGTGTACACCTACCACGACTGGCTGGAGCTGGCCCGCACGCGCGACGAGTACTGCCGGCTGGTGGCCAGGCCGGGTCTCGTGGGACCGGCCGATGTCGACCTGTTCGTGGCCGTGGTGGAGCTGACCGGTGCCCGCGACGTGCTGCGCATGCTGGAGCGGCTGGTCGACGACCGCCTCACCGCACTGTGCGCGGTACCGGCGCCCGAAGGCGTCGACCCGGCCGCCTACCACCAGGACCCGACGGTGTCGGTGCCCGCGCTGGTGGTCGAGGTCGCGACGAGGTTCGACCTCACCCAGGACGCGGCGGCGCTGTACCTGCAGCTGCTGGCCCTGCCCGACCCGACGGACGCGAACGTGGCCCGGTGGACCGGGTGGAAACCCGCACGCCTGCGCGAGGCTCGGGCCGCGCTCGCCGAGACCGACCTGGTGCTCACCGCGAAGCGGGCGCGGGCCGGGCGGTCGCTGTTCCTGCCCGGCGGCTGGCTGGCGCTGTCCTCGCCGCACCTGCCGCTGGAGCAGTGGAAGACGCCGATGTTCGACTACACGCCCGGTGGGCCCGGCGTGATCGTGCCGCTCGAACCCGTCGCCGACCTGTTCGCCCGCGCCTGGCAACGGGTGCTCGACGGCGACGCGCCCGCCTACGAAGAGCTCAAGACCGGAGGACGCAGGTGACCGCACCCAGGCAGGTGGAACCGGCCGAGGACGCCTACCGGGAGGAGTTGGCGTTCCTCGCGGCCTACGACAGCGGCCCCCGGCCGCCGGGGTGGCGGCTCACCCCGCGTGCCGTGGTGACGTTTGTGATGGGCAGCGGTGAGGTGTTGGCGCTGCCCAAGGGAGTCTCGGTGGACGGCGTGCCGTCCCGGCTGGCGATCAGCCCCAAGTTCGTCGGCGAACGGGCGCTGGTCGAGCGTGCCGTGGTGACGCTGGCGGGCGAACGCGGCCTGCTGCTGGTCGGCGAACCCGGCACGGCCAAGTCGATGCTGTCCGAACTGCTGGCGGCTGCCGTGTCCGGCACCAGCCAGCTCGTCGTGCAGGGCACCGCGGGCACGACCGAGGACCAGCTGCGCTACGGCTGGAACTACGCGTTGCTGCTGGCCGAGGGGCCGAGCCCGCGTGCGCTGGTGCCGTCACCGGTGTTCACCGCGATGCGCGGCGGCGGCGTGGTCCGGGTGGAAGAGGTCACCCGGTGCCTGCCGGAGGTGCAGGACGCGTTGGTGTCGATCCTGTCCGACCGGCGCATCGCGGTGCCCGAGCTGTCCGGTACCGACGGCGCGACCGTGCACGCCGCGCCCGGCTTCACCGTGATCGCCACGGCGAACCTGCGCGACCGGGGCGTGTCGGAGATGTCCGCGGCGTTGAAGCGCCGGTTCAACTTCGAGAACGTCGGGCCCATCGGCGACCTGGCCGCCGAGACGGCGCTGGTGCGGCGGCAGGCCACCGCCGCGCTGGACCGGGTCAGCGCGCCCTTCGCGGTGGACGACGTGGTGCTGGAGGTGCTGGTCACCGCGTTCCGGGACCTGCGCAACGGCGTGTCGGAGGAGGGGTGGGCGGTCGAACGGCCGTCCACGGTGATGAGCACGGCGGAGGCGGTGTCGGTCGCCACCTCGCTCGGGCTGGCCGGCGCGTACTTCCCGGGCGACCGCGACCCGCTGTCGCTGCTGCCCGGCCACCTGCTCGGCGTGGTCCGCAAGGACGACCCGAGCGACGCGGCCCGGCTGCTCGGCTACTGGGACGGCGCGGTGCGGCGGCGGGCCGAGTCCGGCGCGCGCACCTGGCGACAGTTGTGGGAACTCCGTGACGTCCTCGATGCGTGAGCTGGCAGACCACCGGCACCCGTACCTGATCGGGGTGCGGCACCACTCGCCCGCGCTGGCGGCGGTGGTGCCCGCCCTGTTGGACGCGTTCGCGCCCGAGGTGCTGCTGGTCGAGCTGCCGGAGGAACTGGGGGAGTGGCTGCCGTTCCTGGCCGATCCCGACCTCGTCGCGCCGGTCGCGCTGTCCGGCGCGTCGCCCGGCGGTGGCCTGGCGTTCTACCCGTTCGCGGACTTCTCGCCGGAGTTGGCCGCGGTCCGCTGGGCGCGGGCCAACGGCGTCGAGGTCCGGCCGTGCGACCTGCCGCTCGCCCTGCGCGGTGACGGGCACCGGCCCGCCGAGCGGGGCGCGACGCCGTTGACCGACGCGTTGCGCGGCGCGACGACCGGCCGTGACGGCGACGACCTGTGGGACCGGCTGGTCGAGGCGGCCGCGCCCGGCCAGACGCCGGAAGCCGTGCGGCGGGCGGCGTTGATGGTCGGCTGGGCGTTCCGGCAGGACGCCGACGTCGACCCGTACGACCTGTGCCGGGAGGCGTGGATGCGGCGGGCCGTGCGAGGGGTGGACGGACGGCGTTGCGCGGCGGTGGTCGGGTCGTTCCACGCGGCGGCGTTGCTGGACGGGCCGGTGGACGACTCGCCGGTGCCCGCGGCCGACGTCGTCACGTCGTTGGTGCCGTACGGGTTCGCGTTGCTGGACGAGCGTTCCGGCTACCCGGCGGGCATCCGCGACCCCGAGTGGCAGCAGGCCGTGCTGGAGGCGGCGGGCGACCCGGGCGCGGTCGAGGCCGCCGCCGCGTCGGTGGTCGTGCGGATCTGCGCTCGGGTGCGGGAACTGGGCCACCCGGCCGGTCCCGGCGAGGCGCGGGAGGCGCTGCGGCTGGCGGTCGACCTGGCCCGGCTGCGCGGTCTGCCCGCGCCCGGTCGCGGTGAACTGGTGGAGGCGGTGCAGAGCGTGCTGACCCACGCCGAGCCGCTGGGCCGCGGTCGGGTGGTGGCCCGGGCCGCCGGTGACGTGCTGGTCGGGCACCGGACCGGGGTGCTCGCGCCGGGCACGCCCCGGTCCGGTCTGGCGCCGGCGGTGGAGTCTTTGGTCGAGGGGTTGAAGCTGCCCGGCCCGGACTCGCGGGAGCCGGTGTCGTTGCGGCTGGACCCGTTGCGGTCGGCGCTGGACGCGCGGCGCGAGGTGGCGTTGCGGCGGTTGACCGTGCTCGGCGTGACCTACGGCGAGGAGACCGCGACCACGGGCGTCGGCGGTGCCGACGCGCTCACCACCCGCTGGGCGGTGGCGTGGACCCCGGCGACCGCGGCGACGTTGCCGGTGGCGGGGCTGTGGGGTGCGACGTTGGAGCTGGCCGCGGCCGGCCGGTTGCGGGCCCGCCGCGCCGAACGCGACCAGCACGGCGGACACACACCCGGTGCGGTGCTGGCCGATCTCGTGGACGCGGCGCTGTGCGGGTTGCCCGACGTGGTGAACACGCTGTTGGCCGACGCGGCGATCGTGCTGCCGGCGTCGGCGACGTTGCGGGAACTGTTGGCGGGACTGGACCTGCTCGACCGGTTGCGTGCCGGTCACGTGCCCGGGACGCCCGGCGACGTGCTCGACGGGCACCCGTCGCTGGCGCGGGAACTGGAGACGGCGGCCGTGGCGCAGCTCGACGGGCTGGCCGGGTCGGAGGACGTCGCCGACGCGCGGGCGCTGGTGGAGCTGGGGCAGCGGCCCGAGGTGCACGGGCTGCGGCTCGAAGCGTGCCTGCGGACGTTGGCCGACACGGGCGCGCCGCTGATCGCCGGTGCGGCGGGTGCGGCCCGGGTGCTGCTCGGCCTGGTGCCGCCGTCGGCGCTGGGGGAGCGGGTGGCGTCTTGGGTGGACGGTGCGTCGACGCCGGAGCGGCGGGGCGTGCTGCGGCGAGCGCTCACCGGGGTGCTCGCGGCGGCCGGGCCGTTGCTGGAGACGCCGGAAGCGCTGACACCACTGCTGGACCGGGTGGAGGGGTTGGCGGACCGGGAGTTCCTGGAGCGGCTGCCCGCGTTGCGCGGTGCGTTCACGTCGGTCGGGCCTGCGGCGCGGGCTCGCGTGCTGGCGGTGGTCGAGGGACGCACCGGTGAGCGGGTCGACGCGGTCGGCGCGCCCGACCCGGAGCTGCTGGCGGTGTGGTTGGCAGCCGAGCACGCCGCCGTGGACGCCTTGCGGGCGCACGGTTTGCTGCCGCACCGCGAGGTCGCGTCGGCCGACGCGGGCGAGCGGTCGGTCGGAGCCGCCGGTGGGAGTGTGTCGCCCGCGGCCGGTAGGGGTGTGTCGCTTGCCGAGGCGGCGGCTGAGGGAGGGTTGCCCGCGGAGGTGGCCGGCGAAGGCGCGTTGTCCGGGGCCGGTAGGAGCGAGTTGCCTGAGGCGGTCGGTGAGGGTGGGGTGGCCGCCGAGGTGACCGGTGCGGGTGGGCTGCCCGTCGCGGTCCGGTGGCGGTTGGTGTTGGGTGCGAACGGTGACCGTCCGGCGGGGGCGGGTCGGTTCGCGGCCGCGTTGGACGAGCTGTATGGGCGTGACGGGGGTGAAGGCGCGGCGCGGGGCGATCTCGGGGCCGACCGCTCCAGCCCGTTCCCCGGCGTGCGCGAGTGGTCCGAGGAGCTGCGGGACCTGTTCGGCGAGCGCGTCCGGGAGGAAGTCCTGGCCGCGGCGGCGGAAGGTGGGCGGCTGGAGGCGGCACTGGAGATCGACCCCGGGTCGGTGCGGCCGTCGGTGGACCTGCTGCGCAACGTGCTGTCGTTGGCGGGTGGGTTGTCGGAGTCGGCGCTGGCGCGGCTGCGGCCGTTGGTGGCACGGCTGGTGCGCGAGCTGACCGACCAGTTGGCCAACCGGGTGAAGCCCGCGCTGACCGGGATCCAGCTGCCGACGCCGACGCGGCGACCCGGTGGTCGGCTGGACCTGCCGCGCACCCTGCGGGCCAACCTCGCCACCGCCCGCCGTGACGCCGAGGGGCGGGTCGTGGTCGTGCCGGAACGGCCGGTGTTCCGCACCCGCGGGCGCAAGGCGAACGACTGGCGGCTGGTGCTGGTGGTGGACGTGTCGGGGTCGATGGAGTCGTCCACGGTGTGGGCGGCGCTGACCGCGTCGGTGTTCGCCGGGGTGCCCGCGCTGTCGACGCACTTCCTGGCGTTCTCCACCGAAGTCGTAGACCTGAGCGACCGGGTCGCCGACCCGTTGTCGTTGCTGCTGGAGGTCCGGGTGGGCGGCGGCACCCACATCGCGGGAGCGTTGCGCCACGCCCGTTCCCTGGTGACCGTGCCGGAGAGGACGATGGTGGTACTGGTCAGCGATTTCGAGGAGGGCGGTCCGGTCGGGCCGCTCGTCGGGCAGGTGCGGGAACTGGTCACGTCCGGCGTGACGGTGCTCGGCTGCGCGAGCCTCGATGACCGCGGCGTCGCCCGCTACTCCACGTCGGTAGCGGGCGCGCTGGTCGCGGCGGGCATGCCGGTCGCCGCCCTCAGCCCGCGGGAGCTGGCCCGTTGGGTGGGGGAGAAGGTGCGCGGATGAGCGTGCCACCGGTGTTCCCGGCGGTGGTGGGCGACGTGCTCGACGCCCTGCCTCCCCGGCTGCGCAAACGGGTCGACGCGTCGCTGGGGCGCGTGGCCGAGTGGACCGTGACCGCGGCCGACGACACGGCCCGGGCCGTCCTCGATCCCGAGACCACGCTCACCTGGACGTTGCACGGAGGTGTGCTCACGGCGGCCGACGACCTGGTGTGCAGTTGCCTGCTCGCGCCGAAGTGCCTGCACCGGGGCGTGGCCGTGGCGGCGGCCGACGTCGCCGACGCGGTCGCGGAGGAGCCGGCCGCGGTGCCCGACGAGCCGGCTCCCGTCGTGGTCGAGACGATCTCCGACGACGAGCGTGCGGCGGCGGGCGCGCTCTGGGCGGCGTGCGCGACGGTGCTCCGCGCGGGTGCCACGGGCAGTGGCGCGGTGGTGCGGGCCGAACTGCTGCGCGCCGTGCACACCGCCCGCGTCGCGGGCCTGCACCGGGCCGCCGCCAACGGCCTGCGCATCGCCGCCACCCTGGCCGCCGCGCGGTCGGGCGACCCGACGTTCGACCGCGAGGCGCTGACCGCCGAACTGGTCGAGCTGATGGTGCTCTGCCACGACCTGCGCACGGGCACCGGCCCGGCGGCCGAGCTGCGCGGCACGGCCCGGCGCGAGTACCGGCCGATCGGCTCGCTGCGTCTGTACGGCCTGTGCACCGAGGCGGTCGTCGCCGGTTCGGGTTACGCCGGTGTCGTCACGCACCTCGTGGACGACGGCGGCGTGCTGTGGACCGTGCCCGCGATCATGCCCGGCGGCGCGGAACGGGTCGCCGCCGCCGCGAGCGGACCGGTGGCGATCGGCGAGTCCGGGCTCAGCCACCGTGACCTGGGCCGTTCGGGCCTGCTGCTGTCCGGCGGCACGGCGTCGTCGGACCACCGGCTCGGCGCGGGCAAGGCCGTCCGCGCGGTGGCCGCGTCCGCCGCGTCGTGGGACGAGCCGCCGTTGGCCGACCTGTGGGCGCGGCCGTTGCCGGATCAGGTGACGTGTGCCTTCCAGGCGCACACCCGACCCGAGTCCCACCGTCCCGCGGGCGCGGACCTGCTGTTCGTCGCGGGGACCGTGCTCGGCGCGGCGGGCGACGCGGTGCGGCTGGGCACTGACGAGGCCTACGTGGACCTGGTCGGCGCGAACAGCCGGGCGCGGGAGAACCTGCGGGTGCTCGCCGACGCGCCGGGGCTGCGGCTGCGTGCCGTGGCACGCCTGCGGCCCGACCGCCCCGGCACGGCGGTCGCGCTGGCCGTCGCCGGGGAACTCGACCTGCCCACCGACCTGCGCCACCACGTCGACCTGGGCCTGGACCAGCTGCAGCGGTCCCACGTCGCCGGTGACGGCACCCGCGCACTGCCACCTCGGCCGGAACCCACCGACCGCGTCCCACCCCCGGTCCGTCCGCTGGAGAACGTGTTGCACCGCATCGCGCTGGGCGGACGCGCCGTGGCGGCCGTCGCCTCCGCCGAACCTGCGGTCCGCGCCCTCACCGGCAACGGCCTCACCGCCACGGCCGACCTGCTGGCGGACCTGGCCGCCGCCTCGCGCGACCGCGGCCGGGACGCCTTCGGTCGGGTGATCCGCGACGAGAGCGACGACTTCCCGCTCGCGTGGCTGCGCGCGGGCCTGCACGTCCGCGAGTTCACCCGTGCCGCCGCCCGGCGCGCGTGGCTGGCGGCGGTCGAACGGTGACCGCGGCCCGGCTCGACACGTGACGAGCGCCACGCGGTGCGACCGGCGGGCGTACCTGGTCCGGATCACCGCCCGCCAGGCGTTGCACCGGCTGCGGGCGCTGGGTCGGCGCAAGGAGTCGTACGTCGGCTCGTGGCTGCCCGAGCCGTTGCTGACCGCGCCCGACGTGGCGGCGGACGTCGAACTGGCCGACAGCGTCTCGATGGCGATGCTGCTGGTGCTGGAGACGCTGGCGCCGACCGAGCGGGCGGTGTTCGTGCTGCGCGAGGTGCTCGGCTACGACGAGATCGCCGCGTTCCAGCGGGCGGTCGACACCGGCGACCTGCAGGGGCTGCTCGACATCCTCGCGCCCGACGTCGTGCTGCTGGGTGACGGCGGCGGGGTCGTCCGCACCGCGACGCGGCCCGTCGTGGGAGCCGACAGGGTGGCTCGCCTGCTGGCGGGCCGGCTGGGCAGGCTCGCCGCCGCCTCGCTGCACCCGGTAGAGGTCAACGGCCACCCGGCGTTGGTCCTCCGGCTCGACGGCGAGGTCGACACCGTCCTGGCGGTGCGCGTGGACGACGGGCTCGTCACCGGCATCTACGCCGTGCGCAACCCCGCGAAGCTCTCGCACCTGGACCGGGAAACCGCCCTGGACCGGTGAGCGCCTTCCCGCGATCCCTATGCTGTGATCATGTCGAAGCCGCCCGCCGGTCCCCTGTGCACGCGGGAGTCGATCGGCTCCCAGCTCGGCGAACTGGGCCTGCGGTCGGGTGACACCGTCCTCGTCCACTCCTCGTTGAGTTCACTCGGCTGGGTCTGCGGCGGTGCCAACGCCGTCGTCCTGGCCCTGCTCGACGTCCTGGGTGAGGGCGGCACGCTCGTCGTGCCCACGCAGTCCGGCGACAACTCCGACCCGTCGGCGTGGCGGAACCCGCCCGTGCCCGAATCGTGGTGGGCCGACATCCGCGCTTCGATGCCGCCGTACGACCCGCGCACGACCCCGTCGAGAGGCATGGGCGTGGTCGCGGAGGTCGTGCGGACCTGGCCGGGAGCGCTGCGCAGCGCCCACCCGCAGACGTCGTTCGCCGCCGTCGGCCCGCGTGCCGCCGACGTCGTGGCCGACCACGCCCTCGACTGCCAGCTCGGCGAGCACAGCCCGCTCGCCCGGTTGGCGGCGATGGGTGCGCGCGTGCTCCTCCTGGGCGTCGGCTTCGACTCCTGCACCGCGTTCCACCTGGCCGAGTACCGCCTTCCGGCGCGGGACGTCGACAACTCCTTCGCCATCACGACCTCGGCAGGCCGGCGCTGGGAAACCGTCCGCGACATCGCCCTGCGCAATGACGACTTCGCGGACCTGGGCGCGGCCTTCGCCGCGGAACGGCCGGTCGTCCGCGGCCGGGTGGGCGCCGCCACCACCTGGTTGTTCCCGATGGCGGATGCCGTCGCCTACGCCGAAGCCTGGCTATCCGAGCACCGCAAGCCCTGACGCGGCGGTCAGCGGTGTTCGTAGGCGAGGTTGGTCCCGGTGACGGCACGTTCCGCGGTGATCACCGTGTCACCGACGAGCAGCGCGCGGTCGTCCACCAGCGGTGTGCCGTCCTCGCCCCGGCTGAGCCGGCAGCTCAGCAGGGCGGGTGAGCCGGGCTCGCGCTGGAGCACGCGGGCCTGGTCGGCGGTCAGCGCGACGGCCTGGATCGTCTCGCTCGCCTGCCGCACCGGCCGACCCGACTCCTCCAGGAGCCGGTAGAGCGAGTGCCGGCGCAGCTGCTCGGCGCCGATCCCCAGTTCCTCGGGGAGGTACGACGTCTGCAACAGCAGCGGGACCGCGTGGGTGCGGCGCAGCCGTTCGACCGCCAGCACCCGATCTCCTTCCGCGACACCCAACCGCGTGCCCACGTCCGCCGGCGGCACGACGAGCCGCGCGTCCAGCACCTCGGTCTCCAGCTCGATGCCCTGCTCGACCAGGTCCTGCGACAGGCTGCGCAACCCGGTGAGGCCGTAGGCGAACGCGGGCCGCCGCGCGAACGTGCCCACCCCGTGCCGGGTCTCCAGCAGCCCGTCGGCCTCCAACGCCTGGATCGCCTGCCGCACGGTCATCAACGAGACGTCGAACTCCTCGACGAGCTCCCGTTGCGCGGGCAGCGGCGCGTCCGGCGGGTAGCGGCCGTCGGCGATCCGGTCGGCCAGCACCCGGTAGATCGCGAGGTACTTGGGCACGCGCGTCTCGTACTCGCGGCCCGTGCGCCGCCCGTCGTTCACCGGTGGACACTCCCGACTCTCAGCCCCCCGCCGGGGAATGGTGCCCGAAGGAATCGGGCCCCGAGGATAGCGCCCGGCGGAACGCGGCCACCTCCTCCACGACCTCGGCCACCGGCGCGCCGTCGACGAGCATCCGCATCAACACCGAGCCGATCACCACACCGTCGGCGTCCGCGCAGGCCTCCACCGCTTGCGCGATCGTGGAGATGCCGAACCCGGTCACCACCGGCAGCTCGGTCATGCCCTTCAGCCGCCGAGCCGTCTCCCGTGCCGTCGCGGGCAGGTCGGCGCGTTCACCGGTGATCCGCATCGAGCTCATGCAGTAGACGAACCCGGACGACGCACGGGCGATCTCCCGGCACCGGTCGTCACCGCACGCCGGGGCAGCCAGCAGCACGGCCGCGATCCCGGCTGCCGCGGCACGTGCCCGGTACTCCGCCGACTCCTCCAGCGGCAGGTCCGGCACGATCGCACCGCGCACGCCCACTGCCGCCAGGTACTCCACGAACCCGCCGACACCGCGTTCGGGCGTCAACGTCATGGCCACGTTCGCGTAGGTCATGACGACGAGCGGCACGTCGAGGTCGAGCCCGGCCAGCTCGTCCAGCAACGCCCTCGGCCGTCCGCCACGTGCGGTGGAGAGCGCGGCGGCCCGCTGCACCGTCGGCCCGTCCAGCATCGGGTCGGAGAACGGCAGGCCGATCTCGACCGCGTCCGCACCGGCCCGCGCCGCACCGCGCACCAGGTCGAGCCAGTCCGGTACGACACCCGCCATCACGTACGGGATCAACAGCGGGCGCCCACCGGCCCGCAAGGTCAACGCGACGCTCATCGCAGGTGCTCCCTGATCTGCTGGATGTCCTTGTCACCGCGGCCGGACAACGTGACGAGCACCGTCGTCCCGGCCGCCAGCTCGCCGGTCGCGGCGGCGTCGACCACCCACGCCAGGGCGTGCGCCGATTCGAGCGCCGGGAGGATCCCCTCGGTCCTGGTCACCAGCTTCAACGCCCGCAGCGCCTGGTCGTCGGTCACGCTCGTGTAGTGCACGCGACCGGTCTCGGCGAGGTGCACGTGCTCCGGGCCGACGCCCGGGTAGTCCAGCCCGGCCGAGATCGAGTGCGCTTCGAGCACCTGGCTGTCGTCGTCCTGCAGGAAGTGCGACATGAACCCGTGCAGCACGCCGAGCTTGCCCTTGTCGACCGCGCTGCCGCCGGCCGCCTCCACCCCGACCAGCCGGGCGGGCGTGTCGGCGAACCCGGCGAACGTGCCCGCCGCGTTCGACCCGCCGCCGACACAGGCGACCACGACTTCCGGTACCGCCCGGGGCAGCCGCACGGCGCACTGGGCGCGTGCTTCGTCACCGATGACGCGCTGGAACTCGCGCACCATCCACGGGTACGGATGCGGTCCCATGGTGGAGCCGACGCAGTAGTGCGCGTGCTCGGTCTCGTTCACCCACGCGCGCAGCGCGCCGTTGGTCGCCTCCTTCAAGGTGCCACCGCCGTTCGCGGACGTCTCGGGCACGACCTCGGCGCCGAGCAGTTCCATCCGGAAGACGTTCACCGCCTGCCGCCGCACGTCTGTGTGTCCCATGTGGACGGTGCACGCCAGGCCGAGCAGCGCGGCGGCGGTGGCCGTGGCGACGCCGTGCTGCCCGGCCCCGGTCTCCGCGATCAGCTTCCGCTTGCCCATGCGCCGGGCCAGCAACGCCTGGCCGAGCACGTTGTTGATCTTGTGCGAGCCGGTGTGCGCGAGGTCTTCCCGCTTCAGCAGCACGCGCACGCCCAACGCGTCGGACAGGCGCGGGCACTCCGTCAACGGCGTGGGTCGACCCACGTACGTCTCCAGAAGTCGTCGGTACTCCGCCGTGAACGCCGCATCGGACCACGCCTCGCGGAACGCCGCCTCCACCGCCTGGGCTGCGGGTATCAGTGCTTCCGGCAGGTAACGCCCGCCGAACCTCCCGAACCGACCGGCCGCGTCGGGTGCGCTCATCACGCCGGTGCTGACTCTCTGACTGAACACTTCTAGAACTCTAGAACTCTCCGATCGGCACGGCAAGCACTTTCGGTGAGCGGCCGGTCAGGGCGTGGCCGGAGCGTTCCGCTTGGCCCGGCGGCGACGCACGACCACGACGGCGCCGGTCAGCGCCAAGGTCAGGAGGATCAACGGCACCGCCGGGTACGGCCACGGCAGGTGGACGTACTCCTTGACGATCACCAGCTCGCGGTGCGGCTCGTCGGTGGCGGAACGGGTGAAGCGGATGTCGTCGGTGATCAGCTTCGGGCTCAGCTCCGCGTCGTAGCGGGTCAGGAAGCGCGGTCCGGTCAACGCGGCGGAGAGCGTCGGGTACTGCGGGTCGGGCTTCACCTCGCCCGCGAACGTCAGGTCGGGTGCCGCGCCCTCGGGTGCCGGGTTGCTGATGTCCATCCGGTGGTCGGCCAGCACGTACAGGCGCAGTGGCTGCCTGCGCTCGGCGGTGGCCGAGAGCCGCATCGGGTAGACCGGCGTGTCGGTCTCGAACGTCAGCCGCATCGGCGGCAGCCCGGAGGCGAGGCTGCCGGACGTCGGGGCCAGTCGCACCGCGACGACGAGCCAGCCCTCCGCGAGGTACGGCGCGAGCGCGCCTCCCAGGGCTGTGGGCAGGGTGAAGTCGTTGTCGCCCAACCACTGCGTCACGGCGGTGGCGTCAGTGCCGGCGAGCTGGGCGACCTCGTACGGGCCGATCTCGACGCGGTCGACGACGGTGGCGCCGGGAGCGGACCGCGGGGGAGCGCCACCGCCTTCCCCGTCCACCACGACGCGCCGCACCTCGACGTCCGGCCGGCTGATCCGGTCGAGTTCGGCGAACAGCTCACCGTCGGCCATCTCGAACCGGGCGCGGGTGGGAACCGGCATGAGGAACGCCGCCTGCGTCGCGTCGGACCGAGCCTGCACCGCGAGGGTGATCGACTCCGTCCGGCCGGTCAGCTCCACCAGTGCTGTCTCCTGCACGGCGTTCAGCTTGTCGTTGGCGACGAACGCGCCGCAGGCGCACGCGCCGGACATCGCGGGATTGCCCACCACCATCGCGAGGACGAGCGCGAGCACCGCCGCCATGCGGATCGCCATACGGCCGTTTGCCATGGTCGGTCAGACGCGGACGTCCCGATCGGGGTTCCGCGCCGCGACTTACTGGCTTATTGCGTATATGCGTGACTGCGCAGATATGCTCCCAGGGTGATCGCGGATCTTGAGACCCCTGCCGTGGACCGCACCGACGACGGCGCCCGACCGCGTGGCCGGACCGGGGCCTGGTCGTTGCCCGAGGTGCGGTGGGCGACCACGGCCACGGTGTTGTTCGGGCTGGGCTTGCTGACCCAGCTCGCGGATGGTCCGGCGTGGGCCTGGTGGGGCCTCTACCTGGCCTGTTACGTCTCGGGTGGGTGGGAGCCCGCCTGGTCCGGCTTGCGGGCGCTGCGGGAGAAGACCCTCGACGTCGACCTGCTCATGGTGGCCGCGGCGATCGGCGCCGCCGCCATCGGGCAGGTGTTCGACGGTGGTCTGCTGATCGTCATCTTCGCCACCTCCGGCGCTTTGGAGGCGATCGCGACGAAACGCACCGAGGACTCCGTCCGCGGGCTGCTCGACCTCGCGCCGGAGCGGGCCACCCGCCTCACCCCGGCCGGTGAGGAGACCGTCGACACGGCACTGCTGCGGGTCGGTGACGAGATCCTGGTGCGGCCCGGCGAGCGCATCGGCGGCGACGGTGAGGTGGTCGACGGCGCGAGCGAGGTCGACCAGGCCACCATCACCGGCGAGCCGCTCCCGGTCGACAAGGCCGTCGGGGACGAGGTCTTCGCCGGGACCCTCAACGGCACGGGTGTGCTGCGCGTGCGGATCACCCGCCCGGCCGCGGACACGGTGATCGCCCGCATCGTCGCGATGGTCGAACAGGCGAGCGCGACCAAGGCCCGCACGCAGCTGTTCATCGAGAAGGTGGAGCAGCGCTACTCGATCGGCATGGTCGCGGCGACCGTGGCCCTGTTCGTCGTCCCGCTGCTGTTCGGGGCCGCGTTCGAACCGACGTTGCTGCGCGCCATGACGTTCATGATCGTCGCCTCACCGTGCGCCGTGGTGCTGGCCACCATGCCGCCGTTGCTGTCCGCGATCGCCAACGCCGGGCGGCACGGGGTGCTGGTGAAGTCCGCCGTGGTGCTCGAACAGCTCGGCACCGCGACCGCGGTGGCGTTCGACAAGACGGGCACGCTCACCGAAGGCACCCCGCGGCTGGCCGAGGTGCGCACCCTCGCCGGGTTCACCGACGACGAGGTGCTCGCGCTGGCCGCCGCGGTGGAGCACCCGTCGGAGCACCCGCTGGCACGCGCCGTGGTCGCCGCCGCACGTGACGCGGGGCTGTCGTTGCGTTCCGCCGACGACTTCTCGTCCACTCCGGGACGGGGCGTCACGGCCCGGGTCGGCGGGCAGCTGGTCGAGGTCGGCAGCCCCGCGCACCTCGCCGGCGAGGACGCGGAACGGACGTGCGCCGAGGAGTTGGAGCGGGCCGGGCACACGGCGGTGGTCGTGCGCGTCGACGGCCGTGCGGTGGGGGTGCTCGGGCTGTCGGACCGGCTGCGGCCGGGTGCCGCCGACACCGTCGCCCGGCTCGGCGCGCTGACCGGGACGCGACCGGTCCTGCTCACCGGCGACAACCCGCGTGCCGCCGCCCTGCTCGCCGCCGAGGTGGGCGTGACCGACGTCCGCGCCGGTCTGCTGCCCCAGGACAAGGTCACCGCCGTGCGCGAGCTGGAGGCGGCGGGGGAGAAGGTGGTGCTGGTCGGCGACGGCGTCAACGACGCCCCGGCGCTGGCCACCGCCCACGTCGGGATCGCGATGGGCCGCGCGGGCTCCGACCTCGCCCTCGACACCGCGGACGCGGTCATCACCCGTGACGACCTGACCACCGTTCCCGCGGTGATCGCCCTGGCCCGCCGGGCGCGCAGGCTGGTCGTGGCGAACCTGGTCGTCGCCGGCACGTTCATCGGCGTGCTGGTGGCCTGGGACCTGCTGGGCACCCTGCCGCTGCCGCTCGCGGTGGCCGGTCACGAGGGCTCCACTGTCATCGTCGGGCTCAACGGACTGCGCCTGCTCCGCCGTGCCGCCTGGCAGCGTGCCGCCCGGTCGGGAGCCGCCGGTTGAGACCGGTCGCTCACACCAACTTGCCGTGGGCGCCGGGGAACGGGTCGGCGAAGTCCAACTCGGCGCTCAGCGCCAGCTCCTCGTCGGTCAGCAGCGCTTCACGCAGGGCGGAGGCGATGTTCCGGCCCGACGAGCGGTAGGCGATGACCACGAGTTCCTGCGCACGGTCGCCGGTGTCCGGGTCCCAGGCCGCGGTGGCGGCGGCGCGGTAGTCCTCGTCCACTTCGGACCAGTCGTCGGCGGTGGCGAGCCAGGGACCGGCCTCACCGACGCGCACCGCCCTGCCCGCCGCCTCGAGCCACACGACTGTGTCGTGCCGACCGGCCGACCAGACCCGGCCGCGGATGCGCACGATGCCGCGGGACAGCGCGGTGAGCACCCGGTGCAGGCGGGCGGGGTGGAAGGCGCGGCGGGCGGTGAAGTGCACCAGGTGGACGCCGTGCGCGGGCTCGAACGGCGGTTCGCCGCGCAGCAGTGGGCTGAACGTGTCGTCCACCTCGCCACGCCGAGCGGAGGCCGGGATCGCGGCCACCAGCGCCGGGACGTCCAGGTGCGCCAGCTCCTGCCGCACGGCGATCGGGTTGAGGCGGTCGAGGACGGCGGGCACGCGCTCGTCGCCCACCGGTCCGGTGAGGACCAGCGCGTCGGCGAACTCGGCCTGTCCGACGACCAGTTGCGCCACGGTGCGGTTGTCGCCGGGCGCGGCACCGAGCCCGCGGTCGGCCAGGGTCTCGTCGCCGGTCGCGTCGGCGAGCCAGGTGGCCCGGTCCACCACGGTGATCACCGCCTCGACGCGGACCGGTTCGTCCGCCAGGGCGTGGCACACCGCTTCGGGCTCCAGTGCGGGATCCAGGTGCAGCACCACCGGGCCGGGCAGCTGTCGCAGCAGCGGCAGCAGGTCCAACCGCATCGTGCACGACACGCAGCCGTGTTCGAGGTGCAGTTCGGTGAGCACCCCGTCGACGTGGCGCCGCACCACGCCTTCGGCCAACCTGGCGAGGTCGTGGCGAACCAGCACCGCTCCCGGCAGTGCCCGCCGCACCTCCTCGGCCACGGTGTGCTCGCCCAGGCCTGCCACCAGGATGACGGAGGTGTCCATGTCGGCACTGTAAATGACAATCGTTTTCACTTCAACCCGGACTCGCGGGCACCGGGCACCGGGCCGATCGATCAGGGCGTCGGTGGGCCGCGGACCCGGTGGCGACCGCGGTGGCGGGCTCCTCGGGCAAGCGGGCGGTCACCTCGAACCCGTCGTCGCTTCCGGGCGCATCGGCCGGCGTGCGCCGTGCCGCACCGTTGACCACCCGCAGTTCGACGCCGTCTCCGGCACCCGCCAGGTGGACCGTGACCGGTGCGCCGGGGGCGTGTTTGATCGCGTTGGTGATCGCCTCGGTGAGCACCCGGTGCACCGTGCGCGCGATCACCGGGTCCGCCGGCTCGGCACCGTCACCGGTCACCTCCACGGACAGGCCGGAACGCCGTGCGCGTGCCACGATCTCGTCCACCGACCGCACGGGCTCGCGTTCGCCGGAACGCAGCACGAGCACGACGTCGGCCAACCGTTCCGCGGCGGCGGTGACCGCGGTGCGCGCCGCACGTGCCGCCTCCCGGTGCTCCTGGCCCAGGGCGGGAGCGACTTCGAGCGCGCCGACGAGCAGCGCCGCCTGCGCCAGCTCGTGCCCGACCATGTCGTGCATCTCCGCCGCGAGCCGCGCCCGTTCGCGCAGCCCGGCCCGCTCCACCGCGCGGTCGGCCTCCCGTTCCAGCTGTTCCGCGCGTTCCCAGCCCGCCTGGACCATCCCGAGGTACTGGCGGCGGTAACGACCGACCGCCCACGGAACGGCCGCCAGCGCCGCGATGCCGGAGACCGCGGCCAACGCCGTGTCCACGCCGCCGAGGACGACGAGCGCTGCCGTCACCGCTCCCGCACAAGTGCCGATCAGCGCCACCACACCCCGCTCGCCCGCGGTCGCGTGCCGGCCGGCCAGGAAGCTCACCGTCACCAGGCCCGCCGCGAGCACACCCACGCCGACCGTGCTGTCGACCGTCGCCTTGGAGAGGAAGGCGATCAGCCACGCCGCGCCGGCCACCAGCAGCGCGGTGACCGGGCGCCGACGGACCAGCACCACCGCCACCCCGAGCACGACCAGGTACGCCGCGGCCTCCCAGGGCGCAAGCCGGCCGGGCAGGGAGGTGATCGCGGCCCACACCACCGGCAGGGCCGCGACCACCCACAAGATCACCGTGCGCACGAGGGGCATCATCGCTTACCCAGGAGCGCCGCGCCCGCGGCGTGCGCGCGCACCCGGACGACGGCAGGCGTCAGCACGCGTGCCGCCCCCGGCAGCACCATCGCGATCACCGCGCCGAGCAGCAGACCCGCCACCACGTCGTGCGGGTAGTGCACGCCGACGAACACCCGTGAAGCGGCGGCGAGCAGCGCTACGCCCGTGACGACGATCCCGGTCCGTCGACTCGACCACGCGATGGCGACGGCCGCGGCACCGGCGATCGTGGCGTGGTTGCTGGGGAACGACCAGTCGCCGAACTCCGGGCACCCGGCGACCGTGGCGACCTCACCGAGCACCCGGCACGGGCGGTCCTGCTGCCACAGCCCTTTCGCGACCTCGCTCACCGCGTACGCGAGCACGGTCACCACCGGCGCGAGCACCGCCCGTGCCATCGTCACCGCCGGCCCGCGGCGCGCACGCCATTACAGCACACCGAACACGACCGCGAACACCCCGACCACCGCTTCGGTGGCGATCACGCTGAACACCCGCACCGCTTCCGGGCTCGACGCGCCCCAGCCCGCGATGTCGAGGTACCACTCGGCACTGACATCGGGCACGTCGTCAACCGACACTGCGTCGTTCGCAAGGGAATCCGGCATGAACCCGACGCTACGGAGATCGACTTCCCCTGCCCTCGGCCGGAAGCGACGACTCTTCCCTGCCTTTCGACAGGGCAGCGGGCCTGCCTTCCGGCCGACGCGCGGGGATCACCCGCCCAAGGTGTCGAGCAGCGCCCGTGCCCGGGCCGCGTCCCGTTGCCGCGGTTGCCCGTCGAGCAGCTCCACCGCGCGCAGCAGGCAGTCACGAGCCCGTTCGCGCTCGTCCTGAGCGGCGAGTGCGGCGCCGAGGTTGGTCAGCGTCATCCCCTCGCCGTACCGGTCGCGCAACTCCCGGAACAGCTCCACGGCCCCCTCGTAGTGCGTGACGGCCAGGTCCGGCCGGCCACGGTGCTGATAGGCGTTGGCGAGGCTGTTGCTCGTCTGCGCCTCGCCGTGGCGGTTCCCGACCTCGCGTGCCGCCTCGATCGACGCGGTGTAGGAGGTGATGGCCTGGTCGAGCCGGCGCAGGTGGTAGTAGCAGTCGCCGATGTTGTTGAGCGCCACGCGCTCGCCCTCCCGCGAGCCGATCTTCCGGCACCCGGCGAGCAACTTCTCGTTCGCGGCGCGTGCCTCGTCGAACCTGCCTTGGAGGAAGAGTTGCAGCGCGTCGTTGCTCGTGGTCTCCATTGCCGCGATGGCAGCCGGCACATCGGTCCCCGGGGAGGACTCGGACGCGTTCTCCGGCACGTCGGGCCGGTCGTCGGCCGGCTCGGTGAGCGGGGTGAAGACGTGCGACGAAAGCCTGCTGCCCCTGAGTTCGCGGGAAGCCGCCCGGGCCGCTGCCCGGTCACCGGTTCGACCGAACAGGTCGATCGCTTGCCGCAGCACGGCGTCGGCGCGCTCGAAGTCGCGCGTGGTCCGGTAGGCGGTACCGAGGCCGAGCAACGCCTTGCCCTCCGCCGCCGGGTCGGCGGCCTGCCGCGCGGCCTCGACCGCCAACCGGTGCACGGCGAGCGCTTCGTCCCAGTCGCCCCGCTTCTGCAACGAGTAGCCGAGGACGATGGCCGCGAGGCACACGTCGGCGTGGTGCCCGGACCGGAACGCCTGG
Source organism: Saccharothrix sp. CB00851 (assembly GCF_001905065.1). Classification (NCBI taxonomy): domain Bacteria; kingdom Bacillati; phylum Actinomycetota; class Actinomycetes; order Pseudonocardiales; family Pseudonocardiaceae; genus Saccharothrix; species Saccharothrix sp. CB00851. The sequence goes on along the minus strand of NZ_LWLC01000020.1, from coordinate 45,424 downwards.
TCGACCACCGCCACCAGGTTCGGCCGCTCCGCGTCGAACCACGCCAACGCGCCGGTGGGCGACTCGAAGACCCCGGCCAACGCGAGCCGCTTCTCATCGAGCATCGAGGTCGGCAACTCGTGGACCCAGGCCGCGGCGATCAGCCGTTCGAAGTGTGCGAGCAGCCGGCGAAGTGCCGCGTCGCGCAGTTCGTCGGGCTCTTCGCGGAGCAGGCGGTCCTCGGCGTAGAGCCTGATCAGGTCGTGGAACCGGAACCGCCCCCGTGGCCCGGCGGGTTCGACCAGGTGCGCCCGCCGCAGCAGGTCGAGCGAGCGGCGCGCGGACCGCTCGTCCAGATCGGCCAGCGCGGCGGCGGTGGCCGCGGTCGTCGTCGGCCCCGGGTTGGCCGCGAGCAGGCGGAACACCCGGGCATCCGGCGGGTCCAGCCGTTCGTAGGACAGGGCGACCGCGGCCCGGAACGACCGCTTGCCCGTCGCCAGTTCGGCCAACCGCTCGGTGCGATCGGCCAGCACGTCGACCAGCTCGGCGACCGGTTGATCGCGGTCGCCGACCAGCAATCCTCCGGCGATCGCCACCGCGTGCGGCAGGAAGCCGCACAGCTCGGCGAGCCGGAGGGCGGCGTCCCCGGCCCGGGCGATGCGGTCGTCGTGGGGGTGCGCGGCGGTCAGCAGCTCGCCGAGCAGGTCAACCGCTTCCCCACCCGTGAGCACGCCCGGGGTGTGGTGCCGGGCGGAGGTGAGGTCCAGGGTGTTCCTGCTCGTGACCAGGACGCGGTGCCGTCGGTCACCGGGCAGCAGCGGTGTCACCTGATCGGCCAGTTCGGCGTCGTCCAGCACCATCAAGACCCGGTCCGCGCGCTCGGCGAGCAGCGACCGGAACAGGGCCGAGCGGCCGTCCAGGTCGGGCGGGATGTGCTCGCCGGCCACGCCGAGCTTGCGCAGCTGATCGGCGAGGGCGGTTTCGGGCTCGACCCGGCCCTGCCGGGCGAAACCGCGCAAGTCCTGGTACAGCACACCGCCGGGGAACCACCCGGCGTCCACCGCGTCGTGTGCCGCTTTCAGCGCCAAGGTCGTCTTGCCGATCCCGGGCGGACCGGCGATCACCGCCACGGTCGGCCGGTCGTGGGCGTCCGGGCGCAGGACGTCCTCCAGCACCGCGAGATCGGTCGAGCGGCCGGTGAACGCGGCCCCGGCCGGTGGCAGTCCGGCGAGAGCCTTCGGCCGCGGCACCGGCTGGGTGATCCCGTAGTTGACCTCGACCTTGGCGTCACGTCCGGCCTGCACCACGGGCGACAACCCGGACGCGATACCGACCTGGTCGACGCTCGCCGCGCCACCGTGGTCCGTGCCCGGTGGCGGGTACTGATCGTCCATGACCCGATCCTGCCCGCCACCCCGGACTCCACGGCCCGGACCGCGGCCATGACACCCGAATGGACCGCGGGCGAGGGTCAGGTCGCCGCGGAGTCGTCGGCCGCTCGGGGTGCGCGGAGCAGCGTCCGGACCGGACAGTGGTTTCGGTCACAGTGGCCGGGACTGTGGGCAGGCACGGCGCGGTGCGTGGCCAGGCGCGTTCGGACGTTGTTCCTGGACACGAACGGGTGAGGGTGTGACGGAGCTAAATTTGATTGGCTCCAGATATGTCCTTTAAGGTCGACTCGTGACATCGGACTTCGAGGCGCAGTTGCGCGCGGTCTCGTTGCGGGTGACCCGCCCTCGGCTGGCGGTCCTCGCGGCGCTGCGCGACCACCGGCACGTCGACACCGAGACGGTCATCACGTTGGTGCGGGAGGAACTCCCGTCGGTGTCCCACCAAGCCGTGTACGACGTGCTGCGGGCGTTGACCGATGCCGGGCTGGTGCGGCGCATCCAGCCCGCCGGCGCGACCGCCCGCTACGAGTCACGGGTGGGTGACAACCACCACCACGTCGTGTGCCGCTCGTGCGGCGCCATCGCCGACGTCGACTGCACCGTCGGCCACAGCCCCTGTCTCACCGCCTCGGACGACGCCGGTTTCCTGGTCGACGAGGCGGAGGTCGTCTTTTGGGGCACCTGTCCCGACTGCTCGGCCGAGAATTCCGCCAATGAACCGCCAGTTGGAAGGAAGTAGATGAGCGACCCCAAGGCAACGCCCCCGTCGAGCTCCCAGGGCGTGGACCAGAAGGCCGCAGTCGGATGCCCGGTCGCGCACGACTCCGTGACCGCGCACGGCAGCGAGAGCGAGAACCCCGCGATCGACTCGCCGACTGCCAAGACCGGCGGCCGTCCCCGCACCAACCGGGACTGGTGGCCCAACCAGCTCGACCTCTCGGTGTTGCACGCCCACTCGTCGAAGGGCAACCCGCTGGGTCCGGACTTCGACTACGCCAGGGAATTCGCCAAGCTCGACGTCGAGGCCGTCAAGCGCGACATCGTCGAGGTGCTGACCACCTCGCAGAGCTGGTGGCCCGCCGACTTCGGCCACTACGGCGGTCTGATGATCCGGCTGAGCTGGCACGCCGCCGGTACCTACCGCATCCACGACGGCCGCGGTGGCGCGGGTGACGGCGGTCAGCGGTTCGCGCCGCTCAACAGCTGGCCCGACAACGCCAACCTGGACAAGGCCCGCCGTCTGCTGTGGCCGGTCAAGCAGAAGTACGGCCAGAAGATCTCCTGGGCCGACCTGCTCGTGCTCGCCGGCAACGTCGCCCTGGAGTCGATGGGCTTCAAGACCTTCGGCTTCGGCTTCGGCCGCGTGGACGTCTGGGAGCCGGAGGAGATCTTCTGGGGCCCCGAGGACGCCTGGCTGGGTGACGAGCGCTACGTCAGCGAGTCGGAGATGGCGCCCGAGGTCGGCGCCACCGAGATGGGCCTGATCTACGTCAACCCCGAGGGTCCCCGCGGCAACGCGGACCCGCTGGCGGCGGCGCACTTCATCCGGGAGACCTTCGGCCGGATGGCGATGAACGACGAGGAGACCGTCGCCCTCATCGCCGGTGGCCACACCTTCGGCAAGGCGCACGGTGCCGGTGTCGCGGACGCCCACGTCGGCCCGGAGCCCGAGGGCGCCTCGCTGGAGGCGCAGGGCCTGGGCTGGCTGAGCACCCACGGCAGCGGCAAGGGCGCGGACACGATCACCAGCGGTCTCGAGGTGACGTGGACCGACAAGCCGACGCAGTGGAGCAACCGCTTCTTCGAGATCCTCTTCGGCTACGAGTGGGAGCTGACCACCAGCCCCGGCGGCGCCAAGCAGTGGGTCGCCAAGGACGCCGAGGCGATCATCCCGGACGCGCACGACCCGGCCAGGAAGCACAAGCCCACGATGCTCACGACCGACCTGTCGCTGCGCGTCGACCCGGCGTACGAGAAGATCTCCCGCCGCTTCCTGGAGAACCCGGACGAGTTCGCCCTGGCGTTCGCCAAGGCCTGGTACAAGCTGCTGCACCGCGACATGGGCCCGGTCAGCCGGTTCCTGGGGCCGTGGGTCGCCGAGCCGCAGCTGTGGCAGGACCCGGTGCCCGCGGTCGACCACGAGCTCGTGGGCGAGGCCGACATCGCCGCGCTGAAGGCGAAGGTGCTCGACTCCGGGCTCACGACCGCCGAGCTGGTCACCACCGCGTGGGCGTCGGCGGCGAGCTTCCGGTCCACCGACAAGCGCGGTGGCGCCAACGGCGCGCGGATCCGCCTGGAGCCGCAGCGCGACTGGGAGATCAACCAGCCGGAGCAGCTGGCGAAGGTGCTGGAGATCCTGGAGGGCGTCCAGCGGGACTTCAACGAGGCGGGCGGCGCGAAGATCTCGCTCGCCGACCTCATCGTGCTGGCCGGTTCGGCGGCCGTCGAGCAGGCGGCGCGCGAAGCGGGCGTCGAGGTGACCGTGCCGTTCCGGCCGGGTCGTACCGACGCCGCGCAGGAGCAGACCGACGTCGAGTCGTTCAAGGTCCTGGAGCCGCGTGCCGACGGGTTCCGCAACTACGTGCGCCCCGGCGAGAAGCTGCAGCCCGAGGTGCTGCTGGTCGACCGCGCGTACATGCTGGACCTGACCGCGCCCGAGATGACCGTCCTCGTCGGCGGCCTGCGTTCCTTGGGCGCCAACCACGGCGGTGCCCGGCACGGTGTCTTCACCGACCGGCCGGGCGTGCTCACCAACGACTTCTTCGCCAACCTGCTCTCGCCGGGCACCCGGTGGAAGGCGTCGGAGTCCCAGGAGCACGTGTACGAGATCCGTGACGTCGACACGGACGAGCTGAAGTGGACGGCCACCGCGGTCGACCTCGTCTTCGGCTCGAACTCGCAGCTGCGCGCCCTCGCGGAGGTCTACGCGAGCGACGACGCCCGCGAGAAGTTCGTGGCGGACTTCGTCGCGGCCTGGACCAAGGTCATGGAACTCGACCGGTTCGACCTCGCCTGAGCCGACCCACCGACGAGCTGGCCCGGGAGTACGCCGCCCGCTGACCGGGTGGGCGAAGGGTCGCGAGGGAACCCCGCGGCCCTTCGCCCGTGGTCGATCAGGTCGCGGGTTGTTCCTCTTCACGCCGGGTGAGCACCAAGGGCTCGTCCTCGGTGACGGCGATCGTGTGCTCGGAGTGGGCGGTGCGCGAGCCGTCGGCCGACCGGATGGTCCAGCCGTCGTCGTCGTAGACGATCCGGTCGGTCGTGCGGGTGAACCACGGTTCGAGCGCGAGGGTCAGCCCCGGCCGCAACTTCAGGCCCCGGCCCGCCCGGCCCTTGTTGGGCACGTGGAGGTCCTCGTGCATGGTGCGGCCGATGCCGTGGCCGCCGAACTCGGTGTTGACCGGGTAGCCGTGGTCCCGGGCCACCGCCCAGATCGCCGCCGAGATGTCACCCAGCCGGTTGCCCGGACGGGCCACCTCGATCGCCGCCTCCAGCGCTTCCTCGGTGGCGCGGATGATCCGCAGGTCCTCCTCGGCGGGCGTGCCGACGATGATCGTGCGCGCCGAGTCGGCCACCCAGCCGTCGATGCCGACCGCGAGGTCCGCGCTGAGCACGTCACCGTCGCGCAACGCGTAGTCGTGGGGGAGTCCGTGCAGGACGGCGTCGTTGACCGACAGGCAGATGACGTTGCGGAACGGGCCCTCGCCGAACGACGGCGCGTAGTCCCAGTAGCACGATTCCGCACCGCGCCGCTTGATCATGCCGCGCACGTGGTGCTCCAGGTCCAGCAGGTTGACGCCCACGTCGGCGAGCCGGCCGACCTCGGAGAGCACCTCGGCGACGAAACGCCCGGTCACGTGCATGCGTTCGATCTCCGCAGGCGTCTTCAGCTCGATCACGAGTACCTCACGTCACCCGGTTGGTATAGTAATACCGAAACTCTAGCACTTGTCGGTATAGTAATACCAACCGTATCCTGGGCCCATGGTCCGCCAACCGCTCACGCCCGAGCAGATCGAAGCAGGCAGGCGTCTCGGCGCCCTGCTGCGCCGCGCGCGAGCCGGACGTGACCTGGCGGAAGTCGCGCGGGCGGCCGGTATCTCGCCGGAAACGCTGCGCAAGATCGAGACCGGGCGGCTGCCGTCCCCCGGCTTCGGCACGATCGTCTGCCTGGGCGAGGCGCTCGGCCTCCCGGTGCAGGAGCTGGCCGCCACCTGGCGCGGCACCGACGTGTCGTTCGAAGCCGCCTCTTAGGGTGAGGCCGCGAGGCGACGTGAGCGTGGCCGACCACGTGCGGGCGGGCGTGGTCCGGCTCGGGGTGCTCGTGCTGATCGTGGTGGCGCTGGCGGTGGGTGTGCTCACCGGGGTGACGCCGGACGTCGCCGAACTGCGTGCCTGGGTCGAGGGCACGGGTGCGGCGGCGCCGTTCGTGTTCGTGGTGGTGTCCGCCGCCGGATCGGTCGCCTTGGTGCCCAAGCCGTTGTTGAGCGTGGCGGGCGGGGTGGTGTTCGGGCCGGTGGTCGGCACCGTCGTGGTGGTGGCCGGTGTGACGATCGGGGCGGTGGCGAGCTTCGCCGTCGCCCGTCGGCTGGGCCGCGAGGTCGTCCGGCCGCGGTCCGCGCGAGGCCGGGTCGCGCGGGTCGACCGGATGCTCGAACGCCGGGGCCTGCCGGCCGTCATCGCGCTGCGGTTGCTGCCCGTCGTCCCGTTCGGACTGGTCAACTACGTCGCCGGGCTCAGCGGCCTGCGGGTCGGCGCGTTCGTGCTCGGCACCGCCGTGGGCGTGGTCCCGGCGACGGTTGTCTACACGGTGACGGGTGCTTCGCTGACCACGATGACGGTCTGGCAGTGGCTGCTGGCCGGTGCGGCGGTCGGTGTTCCGGCCTTGGTCGGCTTCGTGCTGGCCCGGCGTGGCCGCTTCGCCGTCGACGCGCCGGAGCCGACCGCGGACCGGCCGCCGGTGTAGTCAGGTCGGGATCGCGCAGACGGCCAACGCCATCTCGGCGATGAAGTGCGGTGCGTCGGCCGGGTCGAGCCTGCCCGCCACGACGTCGCCCGCCGCGCCGTGCAGGATGTGGTGCAGGACGCCGGCCAGCAGGTCGGCGGGGAGGTCCGCCCGGAAGACGCCCTCGGCCTGGCCGCGCCGGATGAGGTGGTGGACCCGTTGCTCCGGTTTGGCGTGCAGCTCCTGCACGCGCCCCGGCGGCAGGGACGTCTGCGCGGCCCGCAGGACCGAGGTGGCCTGGGCGAGTAGCAGCCAGCCGGACTCCATGAGCGCCCGCAGTCCGGCCCGCGGGTCGCCGTCGAGGTCGACGGCCTCCAACACCTCGTCACCCTCCGCCAACAGCCGGGTCATCGCGGCTTCCACCAGGGCTTCCCGGGACGGGAAGTGCGCGTACAGGGTCACCCGGCCGACCCCGGCCTCCTGGGCGATGTCGTTCATGCTCGCGTCGGCGTCGCGGCCCAGGCACGTGACGGCCGCGCGCACGATCTTCTCCGCGTTCTGCCGCGCGTCCGCCCGGCGGGTCGCCTTCGCGGTGGGGTCAGGCATGCGGCTCCTTAACTCGAACAGGGCATGTTCGGGTTACCGTATCGGACCATAAGTCGAACACATCCTGTACGACTTAATCTCCGGAGGCGCTCACCGTGTCCGAGTCAACGCCCGCGACCAGCAGTCCTACCGGGACGCCCGATCCACGCCGCTGGCGGATCCTCGGGATGGTCGGCGTCGTGCAGTTGATGCTCGTCCTCGACGTCACCGTGGTCGCGATTGCCCTGCCGCACCTGGGCGCGGACCTGGACCTGGAGCGGGAGGCCCTGACTTGGGTGGTCAGCGGGTACACCCTCGCGTTCGGCGGACTGCTGCTGCTCGGCGGACGCGCCGCCGACGTGTTCGGAGCCCGTCGGCTCGTCCTGGCCGGTCTGCTGCTGTTCGCGGCGGCGTCGCTGCTGCCGCTGCTGCGCGACCGCTGGCGGGCGGCCGACCTGCGCTGGCCCGAGTCCACGCTGACCGTCGACACGTACGGCCGTGCCGCCCGGCTGGAGTTCGCGGACGGCGAACCGACCGCGGTGACGGCCGTTCGTGGCGCAGTCAGCCCGTCCATCGATCCCGGGACCCACGTGGCCATCCCGCCCGGCGCCCTGCTCCGGCTCGTCTTCGGCCACCGCACCCTGTCCGAGGTGCTCGACGACTGGCCGGACTGCCTCCTGCGCGACCGCGTCACCGAACAGTTCCTGACCGCGGCGTTCCCGCGCGTGCCGGTCCGGGTCTGGCAACTGACCCTCGACGCGGCTGGGATCGCGATACCCCCGGGGGTATGCTACGGTACCCGATATACCCAGAGGGGGTATACGAACGGAGGATGTCCCGTATGTGCAACACCTGTGAGACGCCCGCTGCCCGGACCGGTGCCGACTCGACCGACGGGCTGGACTTCGTGGTCCAGGGCATGACCTGCGGCGGCTGTGCGTCCAAGGTGGCCGGTGCGGTCCAGGGCGTGTCCGGCGTGGACGAGGTCAAGGTCGACCTCGGCGCGGGCAGGCTCAGCGTCACGGGCTCGGCCGACGAGTCGGCGATCGCCGACGCCGTGCGGAACGCGGGCTACGCGGTCACCCGCGCCTGATCCGGAGGTACCGCTCTGATGGGAGTCGAAATGCGACACGAGCACGCCGACCACGGGGCCCACCACGGCCACGAGGGTCACTCCGACCACGAGGGGCACCACGGCCACGCCGGGAGTGTCACCTGGGGGATGGCCTCGTCGGCGACCCTGCACTGCCTGACCGGCTGCGCCATCGGCGAGGTGCTGGGCATGGTGATCGGCACGGCCCTCGGCTGGGGCAACCTCCCCACCATCGCGCTGGCCGTCGCCCTGGCCTTCGTCTTCGGCTACGCGTTGACCATGCGCGGCGTGCTCAAGGCGGGTGTCGGCTTCCGGCGGGCGGTGAAGGTGGCGCTGGCGGCGGACACCGTGTCCATCATCGTCATGGAGGTCGTCGACAACGGCGTGATGCTGGTGGTGCCCGGTGCGATGGAAGCGGGCCTGGCCAGCTGGTTGTTCTGGGGCGCGCTGGCGTTCGCCTTCGCGGTGGCCTTCGTGGTGACGGTGCCGGTGAACAAGTGGCTCATCGGCCGCGGTCGCGGTCACGCGGTCGTGCACGCCTACCACCACTGAGCGACGGACCCGGCGGAACCACCGGTTCCGCCGGGTCGCCGGCCGGTCACCGACCCGCGACCGACCGGATCCACCGCTCGTGGGCGGTGACGCGGGTGTAGATGCCGCCGTCGCCGCACTTGCGCCGCTTGTCCTTGCTCTTGGTGGCCCGCGACGTGGCCCCGGCCAGCAGCCACCGGTCGCCGATCCGCGCGTAGGCGGGGCCTCCGCTGTCACCCCGGCAGCTGTCCCGGTTGCGGGACGGGGTGGCGGCGACGAACTCGGTGTCGAGGTCCGCCCCGTAGTCCACGTCCCGGCCCGCGAGCGGCACGTCCACCTGTCGACGTCGGCCGTACCCGACCAGGCCGGCGAAGTCGGTGCGGCCGAAGCCGACCACCCGGACGAACGTCTTGTCCTCCAGCGCGTCGGCGGGCGCGACAGCGCGCGGCGCGACGTCGACCGGCCGGGAGAGGCGGAGGACGGCGAGGTCGGACGATCCCGAACCCCGGTACTCGGGGTGGATGACCGCCTTGCGCACCTTGACGATCGTGCCGGCGTCGGCGTACCGGACGTCGTCCCCGATGTGGACCCGCTGCCCGCAGTCCTCGGCGTCGACGCAGTGCGCGGCCGTGAGGACGACGTCCGGTGCGATCAGCGTCCCCGAGCAGCACCAGCTGTTCGCGGTGCCGACGGCGACGCAGTCGGGGAAGTCCGAAGTGGGCGCGCCGCCGACGATGCGCCGGTGGTCCTCGGCCATCGCACGGGCGTTGGCCAAGTACGTGCGGTCCGCGTACAGACCCTCCACCGGGGACGACGAGACCGACCGGGTGTCCACCTCGCCGTTCAAGGCCTCGGTCGCCGCCTCCACCAGGTCGTCCGCCTCGGCGAACCCGACCACCTGGTCCACCACGGCCTGGAACACCAAGGCGAAGCGGAGGTCGTCGTCGCCGGCCAAGGCGCGGGCGAGCCGGGCGGCGGGTTCTCTGAACGGGTCGATCACTTCGGTCACCGTGCTGCTCCTCGTGCTTCGTTGATCAGGTCGAACAACGCGGCGCCCACCTCGCGGTCACCGAGTCCGCGGTGGCGGCGGTCGGTCGCCGCACGGGTGCCGTCGTCGATGGCGTCGACGGCGCGCTGGAGCACGACGTCCTGCACCGCCGTGAACTCCCGCGGCGCGTGGTCGAACGCGAGCCGTGCCGCGGCGACGAGCGTGCGGACCTCCGACGGACGCGGGCGGCGCCGGTCGAGCACGGCCGTCATGGCGGCTACGGCGTCATCCTGGTGCCCTGGGGAGAACGTGACGACGTCCTTCAGCGCCTGGCCACCGAGCCGGGGGTGCGGCTCGCCCAGCAGGGCGGCCGCGACGGCCGGGGCGTCGAGCGCGTGCGGGCTGTCCTCCGAGGACGGACCGAGGTCGTGGCGCAACGCGTCGGCGTGCGCGGTGAGCCCGATGACGTCGAGCGCCGCGAGGGTCAGGCTCAGCCGGACGTCCGTCGGCGGGTGCGTGGACGGGCCTTCGGCCGACGGACCCGGCGAGGACAGGAAGTCGGCCAGCGCCGCCACGTAGGCGGGCCCGGCGGCGAGGGCGGCGAAGCAGTCCGCGAACACCTCGCTGCCCCAGCGGTCCCAGTCGGCCCGCCGTGCGGCCGGGAGGTCCTTCACGGCGAGGTAGAGGTGGTCCTCGATGTCGTGGGCCAGCTCGAAGTCGTGGTCGACGCAGTGCCCGACCTCGTGCGCCAGCAGCGGGAAGTCGGGCAGGTGGCGTACCTGGTGCCAGGGCATCCCGACCACCGGGACCGGCAGCGACAGCACCACGCGTTGGAACACCTTGCTGTTGAGCGCGCCGGCGGGCTCCTCGACGGTGAACAGGGTGCCGCGCAGGTGGGCGTACGGGCTGAACGCGCCGCTGAGGTGCACCAGCGGGGGCTCCTTGCCGACCAGGTCCGGTCGCGCGGCCCGCGCGGCGCGCAGCACCGGCCGGTAGCACGCCCACGCGTACTCGTCCGCCACGGCCAGCGGCTCCCGGTACCCGTGCTGGTAGCGCAACGCGAACTTCGACCGGAAGAACTCCCAGACCCGGTAAGCCTCCAGCAGGTTCTCCTGGGCCTCGTAAGCGGTGTCCGCCGTGTCCGGTCCGATCAGCCCGACCTGGTCGGCCACCCGACCCAGCAGCCCGCGCACCGTCTCGACCACGCGCCCGAGCTGCGACCGGTGCTTGCGCAGGGGACCGCCCCTGCCGGTGTCGCCGAACCACAGCGCGAGCTCGTGCTCGATCGCGGCCAGCTTCACGTCCAGCTCGACGCGCCTGCGATCGACCCGGCTCACGCTCCGCGCTCCCGACGGCGCGGCAGGCGCAGCCACGGCAGGTTGGTGAACAGCGCGATGCCGACGAACGACAGCACCCGCCCCAGGTCGAGGTCGTCACGCGGTCCCGGCGCCGAGCCGAGCCGGCGGACGTTCGTGATCACCTCGCTCAGCGAGCTGCCGTCGGCCAGCGAGCGCACCAGGTGCTCGTAGAGCTGGGTGCCCTCGCGGCCGACGAGCCCGGTGCCCAGGACCGCGGCGCACCGGCCGAGTGAGAACAGCTCGCCCGCGAAAGCGTTGCGCTGCAACAGGTGCAGCGCGGTCTCGGCGGTACCGCGAGGACGGTCGACGTCGAGCACGACGATCGGCGCCACCTGGTCGTTCGGGAACGTCGACAGCAGGCCGTCCATGGAGCTGACCGGGATGTCGTCGGAGTACCCGCGGTAGGACTCCTCCTCACCCGAACCGGAGAGGAACGAGAACGCCACCGTGCCGTTCGACTCGCGCAGACCACCGGACAGGTGCAGCAGCGAGGGGACGCGCCCGCCGGAGATCAGCGACCGCACCACCCCCGACAAGCCGTGGAGCGTCGGGTTCTCGACCACCTCGACCTCGAAGCCGTACCGGCGGTACAGGCGCGACAGGTCGACACCGGTGTTGGCGTGGCCCCGGTGCGACATGAGCTGCCGCCCCGGGCTCTGCCGCACGAGGACGACCAGCGGTTTGTGCTCGGTGGTCAGGGCCGACTGGAGCCGGCTGCGCAGTCCGATGGTGAGCTGCCCGCTCGGTTCGAGCCCGTGGTCCTTCTGGTACGCGGCCAGCGCCCGCCTGGTCATCGGCCCGAGTTCGCCATCCAGCAGCAGCTTCGCGTAGTTGAGCCGGTTGAGCGCCAACTGGACGAACGACACCTCGCCGCTGCGCACCGCCTTCGCCGACAGCGCCCGGTACAGCGGGCCGACGACGGAGTCCAGCGACAGCAGCCGGTCGGTGTCGGGGCGGTAGGCCAGCTCCCACGGCATCATGCTCCACCTGCGGTGCCGGACTTCCAGCCCGAGCCCGAGCGCCGGGTACGGCAGCGAGGCCGGACGAGCCTGCAGGATGAGCTGGCCGAGTGCCCGCGCGATCAACCGCCAGTTCTGGTCGAGCCGGTTGGCCAGCTCTTCGGAGGCGTCCTGGTCGGCGAGTCCAGTGGGGATCTCCTCCACGAGGCGGATCAGCATGTCCACGACGGACTGCGCGTCCGGTCCCCAGGGCCGGACCTGCTGCCGCAACGCGTCGATGACCGCGCGTGCCAGCACGGTGTGCATGGCGGGTGCCTCCGGCTCCGCGCCCGCGAAGCGTGACGACAGGGGTGACACGTGGATCGTGCTGTGCAGCCTGCTCACGATGGCGAGCGCCTGCGCCCTCGCGTTCGCGGACTCGTTGATGCGGCCCACTTCGCCCTTGACGAATTCGAGCCGGATGTGCCAGAGGGTCTCCTGCCCGCCCGCCTGCGCCAAGGCGTCCACTGCCCGGTCCATCCACCGCGTGGCGGCCAACCGGTCCTCCCGCTTCACCGCGGCCTCCGCGCGTTCCACCGCGAACGCGCCGCGCAACCGCGGCAGCTCGGCACACGCTTCGAGGTAGCGCGGCACGCCGGGTGACTCGTCGGTGACGGGTCGGTCGACGCGGTCCAGGGCCCGTGCCCACCGGCGCACGAAGTGCGGCGAGGGGAGGTGCTCGCCGTGGCGCGCGGCCGAGGCGAGCACCTCGGCCGCTTCCTCCGGGTGTCCCCGCAGGCGGTGGACCTCGGCCAGGGTCAGTTCCAGCAGGGCGAGGTCGGCCGCGGTGAACCCCCGGTCGAGCACCAGCAGGTCGTGCACCCGCTGGAACGCCTCGCGCACGGCAACGTCCTGGCTCGTCGGCACGCGGTCCAGGTACTTCAACGCCGTGATCCGGGCCGAGGCCGGGGTGATGAGCGCCAGGTTGGACTCGAGGACGTCGAGCAGTTCGGCGACGTGCTGCCGGTGCCCGGTCGCGAGGCCCTCGACCGCGGCGCGCACCAGGGCCGTTGGGCTCGCCTGGTGCTGTTTCAGCACGTCGATGGCCAACCGCACGGCGTTCGCGCCGTCGGCGGCGCGTTCTTGGCGCACGAGCAGTTCCGCCCGTGCCAGGACCAGCCGCGACCACTCCCGTCCTCCCGTGCCGGGGTGCAGGTCCGCGGCTTCCGCGAGGTGCTGCTCGGCGAGGGAGAGGTTGCCCACGTCGCGGATCTGCAGGAGCGCGGCGTGCGTGTGGCAGCGCACCTCGCCTTCGAGGTCGCCTTCGTCGTGCCACAAGGCACGCGCGGCCTCGAACGCGTTCATCGAGGCGCCGTAGTCGGCCAGTGACGCCAGCGTCAAACCGGTCAGCTCGTGCTCCCAGGCCTCACGCGTGACCGACCTCAGCGGGTCGATCCGCCGCGGACCCGGCGGGTGCAACAGGCGCCGCGCTGCCTCCGGGTCGTGCTGTGCCAACGCCACGAGCACGGCCTCCCGCACGCGGTCCTTCGCCACCACCTCGGCACCGAGGCGCTCGACCTCCGCCTTCGCGCGCTCCAGCCGACCGGTCGACCGGTCGTTCCGGATCGCCCGCAGGCGCAACGCGGTGGCGTGGTCGTGGTCCAGGTCGGCTGGACCCCGCGCCGCGCTCAACTGCGCTTCGGCCTCGTCGTACCGGTTGACCACCTGGTACGCGTGGACCAGCCTGGTCCGGATGATCGGCTCCAGCCGCCGCCGACCCCGCACCAGGGACGGCAGCTCCGCCAGCGCGGCCCGGTACGAGTCGAACGCCGCCGGTTTCCGCATCGCCAGCTGGACGTCACCGAGCAGGACGGGCAGCCGCACCTTGTCGTACGACTCCTCGGTGGTCGGCGGTCCGTCCAGCGTCCGCAGGTGCTCCAACGCCTCGGTCAGGACCTGCTCGCCGACGTCCAACCGGTTCGCCTTGAGCGCCAGGGCGGCTCGGGCGTAGGCGAGCCGCCGGTGCGGCACGAACTCCGGCCCGTCCGGTTCGCGCACCTGCCACAACCGTTCGATGCCCGCGACGAACTGGTCGACCTTGTTCCAGCGCCGGTCCTCCGGCCCCATGCCGTCGAGCCGGACGATCTGCGCCAACGCGTTGGCGCGCACCGCCATCGCCTCCGCCACGGTCTCCTCGGCGATCATCGGCACGTCGTCGTGCCACGACCTGGGCCGTCCGACCTCGTCCACGTAGTCCGGGCCGAGCACCTCCGCGGCGAGTTCTTCCCGCACCTCGGGCTCGTCCAGGCCGACGTCGTCGAGGAGGCGTTGCCAGTAGGCCCCGGCGGCGTGGCCCTCCGACTGGAAGCGGTGGTAGATCGCCTCCCGGAGCCACACCTCCCGGCGCTGCGGGTTCAGCGCCGCCTGCCGCTCGTAGTACTCGGCCGCCTCCCGCTGCAGCACGGCGTGCACCGGGTGCGGCCGGATCAGCTTGCGCATCGGCGTGACCACGTCCGCGTGGATGCGCAGGGCGTTCGGGTTGTCCGGTGCCGTGTTCACCCACGAGCTCGTGCCCGCGTACGCCTGCAACTCCGCCCAGATGCGCTCCACGTCCAGCGGTCGCGCCGGATCACGCCGCGCGCTCGTCGGGAACGCCGAGCCGTCGCCGCGCAGGTCGTTCGGGAGCACGTCCCGGGAGGGGTCGTCCAGCCCGGTGTCGCCCGACATCCCGCTGCGCAGGTGCGGTTCCATGACGCGGACGAATTCGAGGTCCAGGGTGCGGGGCACCACGCCGTAGCGGAGCAGCCAGCGGACGTCGGGGTTGGCGACCCGGTTGATCACCCGCAGCACCAGGTAGATCATGTCGTCCTCGTACCGGGCGACCTGCTCCGGGGTGAGCGAGGGTTGCTGCTGCACCAGGTCGGCCAGCAGGGAGAGCCGGAACGGGCGGCCGCCGTCCGCCTTCGTGACGATCGCGTCGCGCAGCGCCGGGTCGGTGACCCCCCGTCGGGTGAGGTACCGGTGGGCGTCGGCGGAGGTGAACTCGGGCAGCTCGCGGGACATGAACGGCGGCAGCCCGATCTCGACCGCGCGTTCGCTGACCGGGTAGCGCCCGGCCAGCACCAGCCGGACGGCCGGTGCGCCGTCGTGCACTTCGCGGAGCAGCCGCAGCAACCCGTCGAGGTCGCCGTCCGGCCGCAGGTGCACCTCTTCGAGCGTGTCGAACGCCATGACCACCGGCGTGTCGGCGTCGATGACGCTGTTGAGCGTGGCGAGGAACCGGTTCCGCACGCTGCGCGCCAACCGGGACCGCTGGTTGCGGAGTCGTCGGCCGGCGGCGACCACGCGGGCGGGGTCGGTGACCTCGTCGGTGGGGTTGGTGACCTCGCGCTGCAGCAGCGGCGCCGCCCACCCGTAGGCCTCCAGGAACTCCTTGAACGGGTAACCGGGCAACTGCTGGTTGAGCTGGGTCGCGACCTCCAACAGCACCAGCCACGGGGTGCGCGTCACGTTGACCGGTTCGAGGAAGTCGAAGTCGACCAGCGTGCCGGGGATCCGGCCCTGTCCCAGTGGGGTGTGCTGGGGGATGAGGACCCTCGACAGCAGCCAGCGCAGCTCCATGGTCTTGCCGCTGCCGCCGGGCGCATGCAGTTGCAGGACGCGTTCACCGCCGCCGAACAGCAGCCGGCGATAGGTGTCGAGGGTGCCTTCGGGCTCGTAGAACGTGCCGGCCCGGAGGAAGTCCAGCAGGAAGTGGCTGCGTGCCTGGAGGTAGGCGGCGCGCTCGTCGTGCAGTTCGAGCAGCGCCGGGTCGATCAGCTCGGCGCGGTCGGGGTCGTTGAGCGCGTTGAGCAGGTCCTGGCACAGCGGCAGGTCGGAGCGGCCGTCGGCTTGGGCGAACCACTCCTCGAACAGCCGCCGGGCGGCGTCGGCGTCGACCAGCACCAGTTGCGCGAGTTCGTCCACCGGCTCCTTCTTCTCCCGGTAGAACGCGGTCAGCCGCCACACCAGCTCCGCCGGCAACGGCGGCAGCACGAGGTCCTGGCCTTCGGGCTGGTCGAACCACCAGGCCTGCCAGTAGGTCGTCCGCGCCTCGGCGCTGAGCCGGTAGCGGCCGATCGTCCTCGGCACGCGTTCGACCTCGGGCAGCTCCACGAGATCGCCGAAGGGCAGGACGCCCGCCTGCCCGGCCGCCAGGACGTCCTCGTAGACCTCGCGGTCGAACGTGTCGACCACGGCACACCTCTTCAAGCTCTCCACGTCACGCGGCGGGCGGAGCGCGACGACCAACCGGTGCGGCGACTCACCGGCCACCAGGCGCGAGATGATGTCGTCGAAGCTGTCCGCGTGGCTCGGGTCGACGGTCACGAGGTCCTCCTGGCGTTGTACCACCGCAGGGTGTCCGTGGCGTGGATCAACTGCTCCGGCAGCCACGGCACACGGCCGATCCAGCCGATCAAGCCCGCCGCCACCTGCTCCAAGTGCGAGTCGAACGGCAATTCGAGCTTGTGCACGGCGTCTTCGACCAGCGCCACGAAGTCGTCGGCGGCGAAGCGCCGGACGTCGACGGAGTCCGCCCGGTCGACACCTCGCCTCAGCTGCGCGTACCCGGCGTGCCCCGTGTCCATGACCAGCACCAGCCGGACGTCGGGCAGCGCTCCGTCGAGGGCCCGTTCGATCAGCATCGGGCGCAGGATGCCGTGGAGCACCCCGCCCACCACGTTCTCCACGTGGTCGAGGATCAGCACGAGCGGCGCGTCTTCGGCGGACTGGCGCATCGCGTCGATCAGCGCGTCGAACAGCCCGCGCAGCGTCTCCGGCGAACCGGGGTGCCTGCTCTGGGACGACTCGCCGAAGCGGGACAACCGGTCGGTGAACCGGGCCAGCCCGGCGTCGGCGCCCGGTGCGATCGACTCGATGTCGTCGCTCTTGCCGGCGATGGCGTCGAGCGTGTCGATCAGGCCCAGCGTGCGCCGGCCCTTCAGGTCCACGTACTTGACCCGGTGACCGCGCAGGGCGCACCACCGGCGGGTCCAGTCCACGAGCAGGCTCTTGCCCACGCGCGACTCGCCTTGGATCAGCAGGACCTTCGTCGGTTCGTCGGTCAGGAACCCGACGATGCGGTCGGTCACCCGGAGTCGTTCTTCGTCCCGGTCCACGAACTGCACGATGTTCGAGTGGAGCCTGCCCTCCAGCGCGGTGACCTCGTGCTTCGGCACGGGCAGCGGTGCGCTCAGGACCCGTTCGACGGCCCTGCGCACGGTCAGCGCGGGCAGGAACCAGTCATGGTGGCCGCTGCGCCCGCCCGCGTGCGTGTGCACCTCGTCGCGTGCCCTGGTGACCGCGATGTCGAGCGGGACGTGTCGGGCCAGGTCGCGGTAGAGCGAGCGGGTGAACAGGGCGGCCGCCTGGCCCCTGATGTCGCCCTGCATGCCGATGACGGCGAGCGCACCCGGGCCGCGCAGGTTCGATTCGAGGAAGGCCTCGGCCAGCGACCGGTGCTCCCGGGACGAGGCGGGTCGGCACGCGTTGAGGATCGCGAGCCGCGGTGCGGGGCGCAGCTCCCGGATGTCGCGAGCCGTGATCCCGTCGTCCCTGGTGTCGGAGCCCGCCGGGTGCAACAGCAGCTCCGGCTCGCCGTCGTGGGTGGTGGCGTGGCCGATGAAGTGCAGCACGTGGGGGCGCAACCGCTGGTACGCCAGCTTCACCTCCTGCCACCTCGGCGCGATGAGGAACTGCGGCTCGAACCGGCCGCGCGCCTTGGCCAGTCCTTCCTTGATCGCCCGGACCTCGGTGACGGCGCCGATCCGCTCGTCCTCGTCCTCCTGGCCGACCACGACCAGGATGCGGATGGGCAGCGGGAGGTCCTCGACCTCGGTCCAGTCGCCGTCGGGTAATCGGTCGACCCGCAGGATCGGCGCCCGGTCGACCCGTGCCAGGTCGATGTCGTCGCGGTCGCACATCAGCTCCCACGGCAGCGACCGCAATTCCGGCTGCTCGATCAGCAGATAGGTGCGCAAACCACCTTCGGCGGTGACCGCGTCCAACCACTGCCTGCTGATTTTCTCCTTGAAGACGAGGTCGTGCAGGAAACGCCCGACCGCGCCGAATCCGGCCGACTCCGCCTTGCCGTCAACATGAGCAACAATCATGTCCACCACGCTGTCGCCGACGGGATCGCCGAGGTCGGGGTAGTCGTCGAGAGTGGACGGAAGGGTACTGGACTCCAACGCCAAGGTACGCCACTCGGCACCCTCCTGGAGGGCGAACTCGACCTGAAAGGTGGAGTCACCTTCGGTGCCGTAGACCCTGATGAGCCCGTTCCGCATTCGTCGTCGCTCGCTTCCCGCCCTTGGTGGACCGCATTTGTGCGGCTCTCGCCGCCGGTTGCGCACCCTGTTCGACGGTTTGTTCGCGCGACGCTTTCGGTGAGTTACAAGATCCGCCGTAATTCGCGTTGGCAAATCGCTTCGAGCGGTGCTCACTCCCGATTTCGGCGGATTGGCGGGCCGCGTGGTCGCTCACCGAGCTTCGGTCGGCGGCTTCACCTCGGCGGGGATGTCCTGCGTGGCGGGGATGACGCGACGAAAGCAGGACGCCCGGCGTCGTGGGTACCTGCCGTCCGGCCGGGTCGCGCAGGCGTGGAATCACTACCGCTGAGGTCCTGCGAGGGCGTTGACCCGGTGCCCGGACCGAGGCCGCCCGGTCCGGGTTACCGTGCACGGGTGCGGATCAGAGAAGGCGACCTGGACGACCTGTCCGCGATCATGGCGATGCTGGACGGCGCGGTGGCCTGGCTGGACGCCTCCGGTCGCACGGGCCAGTGGGGCAGCGAGCCGTTCTCCGACCAGCCCGGTCGGGTCGAGGGCATCGCCGAGAAGATCCGCGAGGGCGCGGCCTGGATCGCCGAGGTCGACGGCACGCCCGCGGGCGCGATGACGCTCGCGCCCAATCCGCCGCACTACGTCCGGCCGGCCGCCGAGCCGGAGGTGTACGTGACCCTGCTGGTGACGTCACGGTCGTACGCCGGGATGGGTGTCGGCAGCGCGCTCCTGGCGCACGCCCGCGAGGAAACGCGCCGCGCCGGCGTCGAACTGCTGCGGGTCGACTGCTACGCCGGTTCCGAGGGGAAGCTGGTCGACTACTACCGCCGCAACGGGTTCGAGCCGACCGAGCCGTTCACGGTGGGGGAGTGGCCGGGGCAGGTGCTGGCCCAGCGGGTCCGCACTTCGCCGGAATAGCCACCCGAGAGGTGGACGGACCTCCCCGTTCGGCCGCCGTCCGACCTCCGGCGGATCCGCACTTCTGCGTTTTCCCGGCCTGGTTCGGCGCATTCGGCGACAATTCGCCTCACCCCATCAGGGCGTTGGCCACCGGTTTGCGGCCGAGTACGGTCGGACTTCGAGGGTGGCCACCTCCGCTGCCAGCACAGTCCGCGGCACCGACCGCGGCTTTCGATCGGGTGTGAGGTGGTCACTGATGACCTTGGACGCTCTGGACCTGCTCAAAGACGGTTTGCCGGACAGTTCCGCGCCACGGCGGCGGATCGTGGTCGTCGGTGCCGGGATGGCGGGGCTCACCACCGCGTTGCTGCTGAAGGAAGCGGGCCACGAGGTGACCATCCTCGAAGGCCAGAACCGGTTGGGTGGGCGCATCCTCACCCATCGCGGTTTCGCGGGCGACATGTACGGCGAGTTCGGCGCGATGCGGTTCCCGCAGCAGCACCCGCTGGTCTCCTGGTTGATCGAGGAGAAGTTCAAGCTCGCCACCAGACCGTTTCCCATGTACGACGAGGACACTTTCGTGTACCTGCAGGGAAAGGGCGTCCGGCGCCGCGACTTCACCGCCGACCAGTTCTCGTTCGACCTGCGGCCCGCTGAGGCGGACAAGGCGCCGCACGACCTGCTGCGGCACACCGTGCAGCCGTTGATCGACATCATGGAGCAGGAGGACGAAGCGAAGGCGTGGCACCGGCTGCTGGACGACTACGACCGGTACACGCTGCTCGGCTACCTCAAGGAACGCGGCCTCAGCGACGGCGCGCTGGCCATGCTCGGGCCGTTGTTCAACCTGGAGGGCCGCTACCACTTCTCGTTGGTCGAGTGGTTCTCGCACTTCTACGAGGACGTGTTCGGCCACCTCGTGTACATCGTGGACGGTGCGGACACCCTGCCGCGCGCGTTCGAGCCGATGCTGATGGACGACATCCGGCTCGGCGCCTTGGTGCACGGTGTCGACCAGACCGACAGCGAGGTGCGCGTGCACTACCGCGCCGGGCGTCGCACGCAGACGATCACGGCGGACGAGTGCGTCATCACGGTGCCGTTCGCCAGCCTGCGGCACATGGAGATCCAAGGGCTCGACCCGGACAAGTGGTACGCCATCCGCAACACCTACTACGGCCGGGCGCACAAGCTGTTCATGCAGTTCAGCGAGCGGTGGTGGGAGAGCGCGTACGGCATCACGCACGGCCTGACCGTGACCGACCTGGCGATCCGCAACATCGTCTACCCGCCGGCCGGCCAGGACACCCGGTTCCGCAAGGGCGTGATGATCGCGTCGTACTGCTGGGAGCAGGACTCCATGCCGTACACGCCGCTGGCCGGCGAGGAGAGCGTGATGCAGGCGCTGGAGGACCTGGTCAAGATCCACCCGGAGGCGCGGGACACGTTCGAGTTCGGCGTCTACAAGGACTGGGCGCTCGACTGGTTCGCGTGCGGCATCGGCCCGCTGTACCGCGCGTTCGAGATGAGCGAGACGTTCTACGAGGACGTGATCCGGCCGGTGAACCGGGTGTGGTTCGCCAACGACGCGTGCGACCGGAGGCACCGGCGGTGGGTCGAAGGCGCGCTCAAGGCGGCGGTGAAGAACGCCTACGCGATCCACGAAGGACTGCGCGACGAGATGCCCTGGAAGGACTGACCGGCGTCGCGGAGGCCGGCGGCACGGGTGTCCCCTGGCCGGGCCACGTCCCGGTCAGGAGGGCGCCGGTGAGCCCGCCCGCGGTGTCGAGGCGACGGCGGACGGCCAGTTCGACGGTGGCCGTTACGATCAACACCGGGTCACCGTCGACCAAGCGCCCACGACGGGCACCTCCGCGCCGGCGGACGCGGTGGATCAAGTCCGCGTGGTGACCGCGGGATCGACTTGGCCCGCCGGGTCGGTCGCGCGGATCACCGGCACGGCCTCGCACAGCATCCCGGCGTCGCGCAGCGCCTCGGCGACGCGGTCCGCCGGCCAGCCCAGGTCGGACGCGAGCCGGTTCGCGGCTTCCGGGGTGACGGTGCGGACGAGGGCGGCCAGCACGGTCACCACGTCACCGTCGACCATGCCCGGCCCGCCGGACATGTCGTCGCTGAGCCGGCTGAAGAAGCGGCGCATGCGGTCCAGCCGGGCGCCGGCGGGGGTGGCGGGGTCGAAGACCTCGACGCCGCGCCGGACCGCGTCGGCGAGCATCGCGTTGGTCCGCGCGCTCGTCAGCCACGTCCGCAGCCACGCGTCGTCGTCGATGGAGTACCTCTCGCGGCGCCGGGCGTCGCGTTCGCGGCGCAGCAGGTCCAGCCCTTCGAGGTAGCCGACGGCCTTGGAGATCGACGCGGGGCTCACCCGCAGCCTGCCGACCAGCTCCGCCGTCGTCAGCGCGCCGGCATCGGTCGTGACCAGGCTCGCCAGCACGCGGGCCGCCATGCGCGGCAGGCCCATCCGCACCATCAGCTCGGCGAACTCCTCGGCGAACGCCAGCACCGCCGCCGGGTCGCGGCCCTCCGCGCCGACGACGTCCGGTGGTGGCCCGGGTGTGGTGGTCTTGCGCCGGCGGGCACGTCGACGGGCGGCCAGGTGGGCGCGGTCGGCCCGGTAGTCGCGGGCGCCGCCGTTGCGGCCGACCTCACGGGTGATGGTGGACGTCGGCCTGCCCAGCCGGCGCGCGATCTCGGCGTACCCGAGGCCGTCGGTCAGGCCGGAGGCGATGTCACGGCGGTCCTCGTCGGTCAGCCTGCCTCCCGGCATGAGTCCACCCCTTTCACCGGTTGCGGTCCAGTGTGCGTTCACCGGCAGCACAGTGCAACGACATCGGCTGGATCATTGCGTTGATCGGCAGGGTCATTGCAATGATGAGATCACTTCTACCAGCTGGAACCGTACGCGCGGCATTCATGCTCGTTGCTGGTCGGTAAAACGCAACGTAGCTTTCGCCTCCCATGAAGATCGGCCCCGGGAAAGGGGGAGGAATGACGAGCGAGCGACTCGCGCTCGACGTCGAAGGCCTGCGCATGCGGTACGGCACGACCGACGTCCTGCACGACGTCACGTTCCACGCCCGCCACGGCGAGGTGCTGGCCCTGCTCGGCCCGAACGGCGCGGGCAAGACCACCACCATCGAGGTCCTGGAGGGCTTCCGGCTGCGGTCGGCGGGCCGGGTGTCGGTGCTCGGCGTCGACCCGGCCCACGCCGACGAACGGTGGCGGGCCCGCGTCGGCGTCGTCCTGCAGTCCTGGCGCGACCACGGCAAGTGGCGCGTCCGCGAGCTGCTGCACCACCTCGGCACCTACTACTCGTGCTACGCCACCAATCAGGTCGCGCGACCGTGGGACCCGGACGACCTGGTCGCGGCGGTCGGCCTGACCGCGCAGGCGGACCGGAAGGTGCGGACGCTCTCCGGCGGGCAGCGGCGCAGGCTCGACGTCGCCGTGGGCATCGTCGGACGCCCCGAGCTGCTGTTCCTGGACGAGCCGACCACCGGCTTCGACCCGGTCGCCCGGCGCGAGTTCCACGAGCTCGTGCACCGGCTCGCGGCACAGGACTCGACCACGATCCTGCTCACCACCCACGACTTGGACGAAGCCGAGAAGCTCGCCGACCGCATCGTCATCCTCGACGGCGGCCGGATCGTCGCCGACGGCACGGCCGAGGAACTGGCGCAGCGCATCGCGGGCGAGGACGAGGTCCGGTGGACCCACGCCGGGCGGCCGCACGTGCGGCACGTCCGCGAGTCCACCCGGTTCGTGCACGACCTGTTCCGCCGCCACGGCGACGCGATCACCGACCTGGAGGTCCGCCGGGCCTCGCTGGAAGACACCTACCTGTCGCTGGTGCGCCGGGTCGAGGCGGAAGGAGCGGGCAGGTGAACCCGACCGCGACGGCGTTGCGCGCGGGCTGGCGGCGCGGCGTGATCGAGCTGCGGCAGTCGTTGACCAACGGCGCGGACCTGTGGAACCACGCGTTCTGGCCGGTGCTGATGCTCGTGGTCACGTACTTCCTGCGGGACGTGTCGTTCGGGCGGACCGGGTTCACGGTCGGTGCACTGGCGCTGCCCGGCATCCTCGGCATGAACGCCGCGATGGCGATGGTCACCATGAGCCAACTGCTGACGGCCGAACGCGAGGACGGCACGCTCCTGCGCGCCAAGGCCACGCCGAACGGGATGCCGGCCTACCTGGTCGGCAAGATCGTGCACGTGTCCGGCGGCCTCGTCGTGGACCTGGCGCTCTTCCTGGTCCCCGGCCTGTTCCTGGTACCGGGCCTGGTGACCGGCAGCCCGGACGCGTGGCTGACGCTGGCGTGGGTGCTGGCGCTGGGCATGGTCGCCGCCCTGCCCATCGGCGCGGTGCTCGGCTCGGTGTTCTCCAGCGCACGCGCCCAGGGCCTGCTCATGCTGCCGATCCTGGGCATGATCGCCATCTCCGGCATCTTCTACCCGGTCACGGCGCTGCCCGGCTGGGTGCAGTGGGTGGCCCAGGTCTTCCCGGTGTACTGGCTCGGCCTCGGCATGCGTTCGGCGCTGCTGCCCGACGCCGCCGTGGCCGTCGAGATCGGGGAGTCGTGGCGGCACCTGGAGACGGTCGGCGTGCTCACCGCGTGGGCGGTCCTGGGCCTGGTCCTGGCGCCGGTCGTGCTGCGCCGGATGGCCCGTCGCGAGTCCGGGTCGAGCGTGGCGCTCCGTCGGGAGAAGTCGTTGCGGCGAAGCCGATAGGTGATCGACCCGGCGTCCGGGCGCAACGAAAGGGGCCTCGCGTGCGACCAATCAGGTAAGAGCGACGTGCCCGGACCGGAGGGCGTGACCATGACCATCTTCGTCAGCTACACCCGTGCCGACGAGAGCGTGGTGCGCGCCCTGCGCGACGACCTCGGCCGGATGGGGCACGAGGTGTGGCTGGACCACGAGATCCACGGCGGCGAGCTGTGGTGGCGCGAGATCATCCGCACCATCCAGGCCGCGCGGGTCTTCGTGTTCGCGCTGTCGCAGGCGTCGTGGAAGTCGGTGCCCTGCCACGCGGAGTTCGACTACGCCCAGCAGCTGGGTGTGCCCGTGCTCCCGGTGCACGTGGGGCCGCTGGACAACCTCCGCATCCCGATCATGGAACGCCAGCTGGTCGACTACCGGGAGCGCGACGTCGACGCGATCGTGGCGCTGGCGGGCGCGCTCACCGAGCTGGCCGCCCGGCCGCGCGCGTTGCCGAACCCGATGCCCCCGCCGCCCAAGGTGCCGTTCGAGTACCTCTACCGCATCGCCGAACTCCTCGGTCCGCAGCCGATCGCACCCGACCGGCAGGAGATCATCATCGGCCAGTTGCGGCGGCACCTGCGGACCGAGCGGGACGAGGTCGCCCGCGCCGACATCATCAAGCTGCTGCGGGAATTCCGCGAGCGCGGCGAGATCACGAACCTGAACTCGCGGGAGATCGACGAGATCCTGGCGAACGTCGAGCCAGGGGAGGGCGAGGGACTGCCCGAGGGCGTCACCTGGCTCCCGGCGGCCGACCACTGGCAGGAGAACCCGGTGGTGATCGGCCCGCCGCCGGTTCCGGAGCCGACGGCGCCCGAGGATCCCGCCCGGAGTTCAACCGGGGATCCGGCCGACGCGGGTGCGGGCACGCCGCCGACGTGGCTGCGGAACGTGCCGGCCGCCGAGCAGTCGAAGCCCGTCGGGCAGCCCCGACCCGCCGGGCCTGCCGGACCCGTCGAGCAGCCGACGACCGGCTCGTGGTGGCAGCACAACCAGACCGCGCCGAACCCGTTCACCGGCCGACCGTCCACTACCGGACAGTCCACATCGGAACCGGCCGCGCCGGAACCGCCCGCGAAGTCGTCCGCCCGCCGCCGGCTGGTGCTCGCCGTGATCGCGG
This sequence comes from Saccharothrix sp. CB00851, assembly GCF_001905065.1. Taxonomy (NCBI): domain Bacteria; kingdom Bacillati; phylum Actinomycetota; class Actinomycetes; order Pseudonocardiales; family Pseudonocardiaceae; genus Saccharothrix; species Saccharothrix sp. CB00851. The sequence goes on along the minus strand of NZ_LWLC01000020.1, from coordinate 20,492 downwards.
GGGCCGTCCTGCTCCTCGTGATCGTCGCCGCACTGGTCGCGGCGGGTGCCTAACCAGAGGGCCGCTTCCGCGCCGAACCGATCTTGTACGCGATGAGCGCCGCCGCCACACCCAGCACCACCGCCGGGCCCGGACCCGAACGGTCCAGCAGGATGACCACGCACCTTGGTTGCGACCGCGACACGGACTGCCGGTACGTCTCCACTGCACACCCCCTCTTCGTCATCCGGTCAGGTTGCGGCGTACCACCGTCGTCGGCCACGGCGCGCCCGCGTGCCACTCCCACCGGTGGCCGCAGCGCGGGTTGCGGCAGCGGAAGGCGTAGGCGTCGGCGTCCTGGGTGACGTCCAGCCGGAAGTCGCCGCAGCGCGGGCACTGCGCGACCACCGCGCGGTCGACTTCGCGGCCGTCGCGCGCGTGCTCCGGTCCGGTGGGGACGGTCGCCTGGCGCGCGGGGGTCTCGGTCCACCACGTCCGGTTCGGGGAAGCGGCCTGGGTTGCCGGGCGGACCGGCACCGTGTTCCGCGGCCGCGTGGTGGCACGGCGGTCGACGGTCAGCGGACCCAGCGCGACCAGAACCCCGAGCACCACGCCGACCGCGACGACGCCCGACGACCGCCAGGGGCCAAGGTCCACGAGCTGGAGGCCGATCAACGCACCCAGCGCGGCGCCGACCGCGGTCAGCGCCGGGACGACCGTGTCCCGCGTGCTCATGGGGGGACCTCCGACCGGGTCACGACCAGTTCGATCCGGCCATCGGCGTCCGGGTCGAGGTCCGGCCAGCAGGTCAGGTCGCCGAGCCGCTCCGCCGGTGCGGGGGCCGACCAGTCCCGGGGCAGCCGCACGCACACCGTCAGCGGTCCGTCCGACGGGACGTCGTCGACCCGCCCTTCGGCGTCCACCGTGCGGTCCGACCGTTGTCCGGCGAGCACGGTGACCTGGGCGTCGTCGAGCCGGGCGGTGCCCTGCCCGGCGGTCACGAACCGGAGGTCGACGGACTGCGGCACCACGGGTTCGCGCAGGACCACCCCGAGCAGCAGGACGGCCAGGAACGAGATTACCAGCGCGTAGACCGGTGCCCACAGGGGGCTGCGCGGGCCCCTCGGCGACGCGGCCCGGTTCTCGGTGGTGCCTCCCGACGTGCGCACCTGGACCTCCGCGCGGAGTGTTGGCGTGTACTCCGGGTATCGCGAAGGATCATGCGGTCGTGTCCCCGTATCCCCCGAACGGAGGAACGGTCAGGGCAGGTTTCCGGTGGTGGCCAGGAGCAGGGCGAGGGCGGGCAGGAAGTTGTTGACCTGGTGGGCGACCACGCTCGCGAGCAGGTTGCCGGTGAGCAGCCGGGCCAGGCCGATCGGGATCGACAGCACCAGCAGCAGCGGGGTGCGCAGCAGTTCCAGGTGCGCGAACGAGAACACCAGGCTGGTCGCCACGAACACGACCCAGCGGTTCCAGCCCAGGTGTTCCAACCCGCGCCACAGCACGCCCCGGAACAGCACCTCCTCGGCGGCCGGCGCGACCAGCCACACCGCCAGGAACGCGACCACGGCCGCCGTCGGCGCCATCTCGCGCCCGGCGAACGCGTCACCGACCGCGGACGACGCCCGGTCCTCGCCGACCCAGGCCGTCCACGCCGCCGCTGCGGGCAGCGTCAGCGCCAACCCGCCCGCCCCGAGCGCCAAGCCGATGGCGATGTCCCTGAGGTTCCAGCGGACCGCGAGCTCACGCCACCGCCGCCCGGCCTTCGGGCCGCCGCCCAACCAGCCGGTCGCGACCGCCGCCACGACCGCGCCCAACGACGTCGGCAGGACCAGCAACGCCAGCAGCCGACCGTCCTCCAGCAGCGCCGGGTCACCCGAGCCGTAGGACAGCAGCACGAGCACCGACACGACGAGCATGGTGAGCTGCCCGGCCAGGAACACGACCACCAGCGCCGGCCCGGCCCGTCGTTCCCGGGCGGGGGGCGGTGGCGCGGACACGCGGTCGTCGTACGGCACCGGCCCGATCTGGTCATCGCTCACAACCGTGGATAACCCGTCCGACCGGCGAGGTCAACTCGACACCGCCGTCGCGCGGCGGATCGAGACCGAGCGTTATCCCGGATTCGCCGACGGGTTCCTGGTCGCCGGTCGGTACCGCCACCGCTGTTCGCCGTCGTCGCGGAACTCGCCGGTGGCGCGCATGCCGATGCGCCGGGCCACCGCCTCACTGGACAGGTGCTCGGGGGCGATGTGGGCGTGCACGTCCCGCGCGCCACGCGCGACCAGCCAGCCCACCACCGCCTCGGCGGCCTCGGTGGCGTAGCCGTGCCCCTGGAACGGCACCCCCACCACCCACGCCACTTCGGCGATCAGCCCGTGCCCGCCGGCCGTGGTCGTCGCCTGCACGGTGCCGACGGCGGTGTCGTCCGCGTCCCTCAGCACGACCCAGTTCAGCCAGCCCTCACGCCCGTCGTCCGACGACGGCCGCTCCCACCGCTCGTACCGGGCCGTGAGCTGTGCGGCCGTGGGCGGCGCACCGCCGGTGATCGCGTAGAGCGCGGGATCGCCCAGCACCGCCGCCATCTGTTCGGCGTGCCCGACCCGCACGGGCTCCAACCGCAACCGCGCCGTGCGCACCACCGCGTCCCGCGGCCACCCGGCCGGCACCACCATCGGCTGCCCCACGCCTACCCCCGCCGCGACCGGGCACAGCGGCGTGCCATGACTGATGCACCCACGTGTCGCCCCCCAACGTCAGGTGCACAGTAGCCACTGTGCGGTTCCGGTCCACCGGGATTTCCGGTACCCGGGAAGGGGAACCGATCAAGTCGCCGCCGGCCGCCTGTCACGTCGCGGTGTGGTGCGTCGTCCACCGGGTGAAGCCCACTCGACAGGAGGTTGCGCGATGGAAATCGCACTGTGGATCGGCCAGGTGCTGCCGGCGGCGGTGTTCCTGATGTCCGGCGCGGCGAAGTCCACCCAGTCCAAGGAACGGATGCCGGCCACCGGCCAGACGGGGGTCGCCTTCCTGTCGCTGCCCGCGATCCGCGTGGTCGCCGCGCTGGAAGTGGCCGCCGCGATCGGCGTGGTCGTGCCGTGGGCCACGGGCATCGCGCCGGTCCTCACCCCGATCGCCGCGGTCGGCCTCGGGCTGGTGATGGTCGGAGCGGCGTACTTCCACGCCAGGCTGCGTGAACCGCGTGCCGTGGCGGTGAACGTGCTGCTGCTCGCGGTGGCCGTGTTCGTGGCCGTCGGGCGGTTCGGCGCGGCATGATCGGGAGGTGATCACTTCCCGCCGTGCCCGGCACGAGCGACTGTCGGCCTTCCTCGCTTCCCGGGCGGACGGTGAGCTGGCCGGGTTCGCGGGCACGCGGGGGGAGGTCGGCGTGGGCGGCGGTTCGGGAGTGGTCGACGTCGGGGGCACGCCGGTGTTCGTGAAGCGGATCCCGTTGAGCGACCGGGAGCACGCCCGGCCGCGCGACACGGCGAACCTGTTCGACCTGCCGCTGTTCTGCCAGTACGGCATCGGCGGCCCGTCGTTCACCGCGTGGCGCGAGTTGGCCGCGAACGAGATCGTCACCGACGCGGTGCTGGCGGGCGAGACGGCGGCGTTCCCGCTGCTGCACCACTGGCGGGTGCTGCCCGGCCGCGCGCCCGTCGCCGCCGAGCACGCCGACGTGGACGCCGTCGTCGCCGCGCTGGGCGGCAGCCCGGCCGTGCGCGCCCGGCTCGAAGCGCTCGCCGCCGCGTCGCACAGCCTGGTGCTGTTCTTCGAGCACATCCCGCACCCGGTGGAGGGCTGGCTGGGCGAGGACCCGGCGGGCAAGGCGGTCGCGGTCGAGCGGCAGCTGGCGGAGGTCGTGGCCGTCCTGCGCGACCGGGAGCTGCTGCACATGGACGGGCACCTCGGCAACCTGCGCACCGACGGCGAGCGGCTTTACCTGACCGACTTCGGGCTGGTCACGTCACCGCGGTTCGACCTCTCGGCGGCCGAGCGGGACTTCGTCCGGCGCAACGCCGGGCACGACGCCGACTACGCCGCCATGCGCCTGGTGAACTGGCTCGTGACGACCGTGTGCGGGGTGACCGTGCCACCCGACGGCGTGCCCACCGCCCGCAACGCCTGCGTCCGCCGGTGCGCCGCCGGCGACGTCCCGGACGACGTGCCGCCGCACGTGGCCGAGATCCTGGCCCGCCGCGCGCCCACCGCCGCGCGCATGAACGACTTCTACTGGCAGCTGTTCGGCGGTGACGTCCACGCGGAGTACCCGGGGGAGCGGTGAACCGCGGTGATCACGGGGAACGCATACCGCGCAGGTAGGTGACGGCCGCCCAGGGACGGCGGCCGAAGGCGAAGACCGTCCCGGTCGCCACGGCGCGGGCGAGGCGGGTGCGGCGGAAGATCGTGAGCATCATCGTGGCCGGGTCGAACCTGACCCGCGCGTCGGTCTTGCGACCGTCCGCCGGTGCGACGTGCAGTCGGCCGTTGTCGCTGGTCAGGACGACCGGTGTGGTGTGCTTCGAGCGGAACTCCAGGGTCACGCGGCCCGGGTTGCCCCGGCCCGCCAGCAGCCGGCCGGACCGCCCGCCGAGCATGGGCATGAGGAACAGGTCGAACGCCAGGGCGGCCTCGTGCGCGGAGATGTCCCACGGCACGTCCAGCGCCCGTGCGATGTCCAGGCCGTGGATCAGGGTCTCGTTGAGCTGGTGGGCCACGTGCGAGGCCGCGGGCAGCCGCGCGCCGCCGAGCCACGGCCGGAGCTCGCGCGGGTCGACGTCCTTCGCCCGGGTCAGCAACAGGTCGACCTCGTCGAGCAGGGTGTTCGACACGACGTCCAGCGCGCGTTCGGGGAAGTGCTCCAGGGTCAGCGCGTTGAGCCGCGCGAACCCGCCCAGGCTCGCCTCCTGCCAGCCGCGGTCCAGTTCGGGTGTGTCGAGCGGGGCCAGGTCACCGTCGATCAGCCCGGCGTTGAGCCGGGCGACGACGGCGACGTGCGCGGCGGTCTCGGCCACCGACCAGTCACCGATCGAGCGGCGGTCCGGCGTCCGGCAGTCCAGGAGCATCCGGGTGAACCGCTCGGTGGCGGCGGTGAGGGCGTCACGCGCGTCCTGCCACCGCTGGTCGGTGATGTCCAGCTCCACGAGTCGCCTCCTGCGCGTCGATGTGACATCACCGTAAGTAGTGATCGTGTCGACGGCGACTTGTGCGCGTGCGTGCTCTATCGCGACGAACGGCAGTGGTCGAGCACGCGTCGCAACACCGCCTCGGAGGGCTCGGTCGCGGAGTCGACCACCAGGTGCGGTTCGTCCCATCCGCCAGGTGCGCAGCGCGCCGAACGGCAGCAGGCGGTGAGGTCCGTGAGACCGATGCGGTCCGCCAGTTCCGCCGCTGTGCCGTGCTCCGGCCGTGCCGGCGCGGTGAGACCGGGATCCAGCAACTCCTCGGCCGACGGGTGCAGCGGCAGGTCGTCCACGGGACTCCGATCGGTAGCGGAACCACCATGATCCGGCACAGCCGAGCCGCGGTGTCAGCGGCGAGGTAGCTCGCCCGTTCGGGTGAGTTTTTCGGCGAGGTCGCGCAGCTTCAGGTTGGCCTGCTGGCTGGCCCGCACGAGCACGGCGAACGCCTGGTCGGCGGTGAGCTTGTGGCGTTCCATCAGGATGCCCTTGGCCTGCCCGATCAGGTCGCGCGTCCGCACGGCCTCGGTCAGGTGCTCGCGTTCCTGGGCGGTGGCCAGCGCCACGGCGGCGTGCCCGGCGAACAGCAGGCCGACGTGCTCGGACTCCTCGTCGAACGCCAGCGCGTCCGGCGAGTACAGGTTCAGCGCCCCGAGGTCGTCGCCGTGCACGTACAGCCGGAACGACAGCATGCTGGACACGTCCAGAGCCAGCGCCCGCTGGGCGAACACCGGCCACCGGGTCTCCTCGGCGAGGTCCGGCGCCCTGACGATCGTCTGCTGGTAGAGCGCGGTCAGGCACGGTCCCTGGCCGGTGTCGTACTGGATCTGGTCCACGTCGCGCGGCACGTCGCCGGTGCTCGCCACGGTCCGGACCTCGCGCTTGCCCACGATCGTCATGATCCCGGCGTGCCACGCGCCCGGAATGGTGCCCACCGCCGCCCGCACGATCTCGTCCAGCGTGTCCTGGGCGCCGTCCTGCCCGTGCAGCGTGCGGGCGACCTCGTTCAGCTGCGCGGCAAGGTCCTCGCTCATCGTGTCCTCGGCCACCCCGGCCACCTCCGCCTGATGTCGTCGGCCAACGCCTCTGCCGCATCGTTCCCCGTGTGCCCCGTCACGTCCACGCGCACACCACCAACCCGGGTGGAATACGAGCCGAAAGCGTTCCGTTGAACCGGTGTCGGCCCTGCCCGAGGCGCGCGGGGCACAGGTCGCCCGAAGCCGGTGTACCGGCGGGTGACCCCCGAAATCCCACGTAGTCCCGCACGTCACCCGTGCGTGGCTGCCGTTCGGCAAGGAGACGCCATGACGTTGACGTTCGAGATGCCCCGTCAGACCGGCCCCGATCGGGAGACCCGCCCGGCCACCACCGTGCGTGAAGGTGCCCGTGAGGCCGACCTGGTCGGCCGGTACCTGCGCGAGCTGACGTCGACGCCCCTGCTCATCGCCGACGAGGAGGTCGTGCTCGCCAAGCGCATCGAGGCCGGTGTCTACGCGGCGGAGCTGCTGCGGCGAGCCGACGAGGGCGAGGACTCGCCGCTGGACGCTGAGCGTCACCGTGCGCTGCGCACCGTGGCCGCCCAGGGCGCGCGTGCGAAGGACCACATGATCCGGGCGAACCTGCGCCTGGTGGTGTCGGTGGCCAAGAAGCACTCGTTCCGCGGCCTGCCGCTTTTGGACGTCGTGCAGGAGGGCAACCTGGGCCTGATCCGCGCGGTGGAGAAGTGGGACTACGCCAAGGGCTTCAAGTTCTCCACGTACGCGATCTGGTGGATCCGCCAGGCCATCGAACGGGGCCTGGCCGAGCAGACCCGGACCATCCGGCTGCCGATGCACGTCCACGAGGAGGTCGGCAAGCTGCGCAAGGCCGAGCAGCGGCTGCGCCTGGAGACCGACCGCGAGCCGACCGCCGAGGAGATCGCGGCGGCGGCGAAGATGCCGGTGGCCAGGGTCGTCCAGCTGCTGGCCGCGAGCCGCACCGCGCTCAGCCTGGAGACGCCGATCGGTGACGACGGCGGTGCCTCGGTGGCCGACTTGATCGAGGACGCCGAAGCCGTGGACGCCCACCAGGTGGTCGAGCAGCAGGAACTCGCCGCGCAGCTGCGTGCCCTGGTGGGCACGCTGCCCGAGCGCCAGGCACGAATCCTCACCGCACGTTACGGCTTGTCCGACGGGCGGGCGTGCAGCCTGCAGGAGCTGTCGGAGGAACTGGGCCTGACCCGGGAGCGGATCCGGCAGCTGGAGAAGGAGTCCCTCCGGATGTTGCGCGACCCCGAGCGCAACCGGGCCGTGCTCGCCCTGGCCGGCTGAGCAGGCGCCTCCACCCGCCGGGTGGACGCCGACCCGGGCTGGGCGCGCTCCCAGGTGCCCTCGGGCGCGTGCCTCGTGGCCGGCTGAACCCTCCCCGACGGGTTCAGCCGGCCACGCCAGGTTTTGCGGCTTCCGGCCGGGGGTAGGAGTCTCGTGGTCTCCGACCGCGAGGAGCGCCCGCCATGACCGAGCCCGCCCACCGCCTCACCACCACCGAACTGGACCGCGGCATCCTGCTGGTGGGCGTGTCCGGCGCCCTCGACGCGGCCACGCACCGGCCGGTCGTGGGCGAACTCGACGCCGTGTTCGAGGCACGCCCGCCCGGCGTCGTGCTCGATGTCGGCGAAGTCGAGTTCATGGGCTCGGTCGGCATCGCCATGCTGGTCAACTGCCACCACCGGGCCGGCCGGCTGCGCATCCCGTTCGCCATCGTCGCGAACACCCGCGCCGTGCTGCGGCCGTTGCAGATCAGCCAGGTCGACGCGGCCCTGCCGCTGCACCCGTCCGTGGACGAGGCGGTGGCGGCGGTGCGGCTGGTGTCGACCTGACCGCACGCCGGGAGCGCGCCAACCGGATCAGCCCGAGCGCCACGAGCACGCCCAGGAAAGCCAGCCCGAACGGCCGCAGCGTGCGCGTCCACGGCCATGCCCGCCCGCTGAGCGCGAGGTGGTCGGTCGGGTACTCCAGCACCCGGGCCGTCCACGTCGCCGTCGCCACGTCGGTGGTGCGCGCCAGGTCGCGCAGCACGCCGTCGAACGGGAACCCGCCGTCCTCGTGCGGGTAGACCGCCTCCACGGCCAAGTCCGCCCGCCGTTGCGCGGCCCGCGCCCCCGGCACCACCAAGCGGTCCACGTCACCGCCCGGCTCCGCCCTCGGCACGAACGTCAACCCGTGCCGCGACCGGACCGGCCCGGCACCCACGGCCACCGTGCGCACGGCCAACGACTGGCCGTAGGTGTCGAACACCGACGCCAGCTCGATCTCGCCGACGCCATCGGTCAGCAGGACCCCGGTCGTGTCGCGGTCCCAGCCGAACGCGGTGTTGAGCGCCACCACGGCGTCGGCCGGTCGCACCCGCGCCTGCGCCATCGACGCCGCGGTGCCCGGGTGGTAGTGCCGCCAACCGGTCGCCTCCGCCGCGCGGGCCGCGGCGTCCGGGCCGACCAGCCGCTCGACCACCCGCAGCGTGCCGTCGACCCCCGACAGGATCCCCGCCGTCGTGATCACGTCACCGTCGTCCACGTACCGGGTGCCGCGAGCCCAGACGACGTCCGGGTAGTCGTCCTCGAACGCGTCCAGGCGCAACCAGTGCGCGGTGGCGTCACGGCCGTCGAGCAGTCCGGCCAAGGCAAGCACCCCGGAGCCGTTGCACACGCCGAGCAGCAGCGCCCCACCGGCCGCCTGCCGCGCCAGCCAGTCCGTGACCGACTTCGACGTGGGTTCGCCCAGGTCGGGCATGGCGGGCACGACCACCACGTCGGCCGCCTCGCCGAGCAGGTCCTCCAGCCCGGCGAACGTCAGGTCCGGCACCAGGTCGAGGCCGCCGGTGAGCGATGCCGGGCGGGCGGACGGCGCGACCGCGTAGACGTTGAACGCGCCGGTCGTGGCCAGGATCTCGTAGGGGGCGAGGGTGTCGGACACGACGGCGCCGCGGTCACCCACCACGACCACGGCGGTCGGCTTGGCCGGATCGTGCGCCACCCGTGCGGGCGGGGGAGAGGCGCCGTCCGCACGTGCCGCGTTCAGGTGGTCGAACGCGGCACGGACGGTCGGCGCGCCGAGCGCGGTGGGCAGGGCGAGGGCGGCGAGCAGGAAGACCGCGATCCGCGCGACGGTGCGCATGGTCAGCACCCGTACTCGTGGCGGCGGCGCCACATCGCGACCAGCATCGCCGGGACCATCAGCACGTGCCCGGCGGTCATCAGCGCCATCCCGGACAGCGCGCCGGCCCAGTGGAACGGCAGCAGCACGACGAACGGCGCGAACATCGCGACCGACATCTCCGCGATACCCGCCCAGCCGTGCCGCCGGATCCTCATCCACAGCCCCATGCCCAGCGACATGTTCGTCGCCATCACCAGCACGTGCGCGGTCACGTTGTCGGTCAGGCCGGGCCAGGCGAACGACCAGACCGGCTCCAGCGCCACCATGCCGACCACCATGGACACGGCCATCTCCACCGCGTGCCGGGCGAAGCGCAGCCACCGCTTGCGGCCCGTCCGGGTGACCGTCTGCTCCGAACTCATCACAGCTCCTCCGTTGCGATCCGTTGTGCGCAAGGGAGATCCTGTGCCGCCGGGGCGGCGCGGTCAGGTGCCGAAGGTCATGCGTGAGGTCACATGACCTCAGCAGAGCCCGAGTTCACGGGCGCGCAGCGCGGCCTGCGTGCGGTCGCGCACCTGGAGCTTGGCCAACACGCTGGTGACGAGGTTCTTCACGGTGCCCTCGGCCAGGTACAGGCTGCCGGCGATCTCACGGTTGCTCCGGCCTTCGGCGAGCAGCCGCACGACCTCCAGCTCACGGTCCGACAGCGGCACGGGCACGTGCCGGGGCGGTGGGGCGCCTTCCTGCGGCAGCTGCGCGACGCGCGCCACGAGCTTCGCCGCCACGGACGGCTGCAGCACCGACTCGCCGCGCCGCGCCGCGACCAGGGCCTCGACCAGCCGGGCCGACGAGACGTCCTTGAGCAGGTAGCCCAGCGCGCCGGCGCGCACCGCCGCGAACACGTCCGCGTCGTCGTCGAACGTGGTCAGCGCCAGCACCCGCACCCCGGGCTGCTCGACCCGCAGCCGGTCGGTGGCCGCGATGCCGTCCAGCACGGGCATCCGCAGGTCCATCAGCACGACGTCCGGCCGCAGCTCGGCGCACAGCCGCACGGCCTGCTCGCCGTCACCGGCCTCGCCGACCACCTCGATCCCGGGCTGCACCTCCAGCAGCGTCGCCAGCGCCTCCCGGAACAGGGCCTGGTCGTCCACGATCAGCACGCGCACGGGTGAGTCGGTCATGCCGGCACCTCGACCGTCAGCGTCACGCCACGCCCGGCGGCCGAGTCGACCGACACCCGGCCGCCCAGCCCGGCGACGCGTTCCTCGAGCCCGACCAGGCCGAACCCGCCGCCGGGGTCGCCGCCGAGCCCGCGGCCGTCGTCACGCACCTCCAACCGGACCAGGTCGGGCCCGTAGTCGAGCACGACGGTCGCGGCGGTCGCTTCGGCGTGCTTGCGCACGTTGGTCAACCCCTCCTGGGCGGCCCGGAACAACGACTCCTCGACCTCGGCGCGGCAGGCACGGGCCGCGCCGCGCACCTCGACGTCGGTCGGCACACCGGCCTCGGTGACCTCGGACGCCAACGCGCGCACCGCGTCCACCAGCGGCTCGGGCCGGGGTTCACGCAGCGCGGCGACCGAGCGGCGCACCTCGGCCAGCGCCTGCTTCGACTGGTCCTGCGCCTTGGCCAGCATCGCGTCGAGCCGGTCGGGCTCGGCCGTGCCGATCACCGCGCGTGCGGCCTGCAGGAGCATCTGGACGACGGTCAGGTGGTGGCCCAGCCCGTCGTGGATGTCGCGGGCGACCCGGTTGCGCTCCTGCGTGATCGCGAGCTGCTCGGCCTGCGCCGCGTACCCGCGCAGCCGCTCGTTGGCCACCGCGAGTTCCGCGCGGGCGCGTTGCTCGCGCACCAGCAGCTCCGTGATGACGACCGTGAACCCGGTGACGGCCAAGGTGCCCAGCCCTTCGCGCAGCCCGTCGGGCCACTCCATCTCCACGTGGATCAAGGGGATCACAGCGGCCACCGCGGCGGCGGCCGGCAGCGGCAGCAGGAGCACGCCCTGCGCGACCAGCACCACCAGCAACAGCACCGCGCCCACCGCCGCGCCGGACAGCGCGAACAGCACGAACCCCAGCGGCAGCTGGACCAGGACGTACGCCGCGGCGAACGCCCTGCTCCGCCGTTGCACGAACGGGAAACCGAAGACGGCGAGCGCGCCGTAGGCCAGCCCGACGAGCAGGGTCGGCACGAGCGACTGCTCGAAGCTCTCCGACCCGAGCGGCAGCGTCACGTACGCCACCACCGTCAGGATGCTCAACGCCCTCTGCACGCCACCACTGTGCTTGAGCGCGAACACCATGGTCAACCGAGGTCGACTGAATCGAAACAGTCGTGGTCGCGGGTTCGGCTTCACCCGGTTGGGGTATTCGCCGAAGGCGTCAAACAGCCGGCGCATCGACAAACCCGACCGATGGTCGGAGAAGGCGGCGATGCGCGATGGAACTGGACTTCGACGACGCGTTGACCTGGGGCCTGCGAGGCTACGTCCGCGAGGTCACCGGGGCGCTGGGGCTCTCCGGCGAGTGCTCGTACGTGCAGGCGGATCGGCCCGTCTCGGCCTACCTGGCGCTGGACGGCAGGCTGCCCGGGTTCCCGGACCGCGACGTGGCGCTGCTGTGGGACGAAGAGCACGGGTGGTCGGCCGCGGTGGAGACGCACAGCGGCGAGGACGTCATCGTCCAGGCGCACTTCGGCCCGGACGTCCTGCCGGCCCCGGAAGCGGTCGCCCGCTGGGTCCGCGGCCTGATGCGCGGCGACCGGTCGGCCCGGCCGCTGCCCGAGTCGCCACGCGACCGGCGCGACCTGGTCGGACGCCTCGCGCCGTACACGGCCGCCGCCGTGGTTCCGCTGCCGCGGGGCGCCTGACCGTCCACTGAGGACGCACGGTGTCGGGTGCCGCGCAACGGGTACACCGACGTCATGGGTACCCAGCCGTGCGTCGCCGCGTCGAGCCAGTGGGTGGACGAGGACGGTGTCCGCCAACCGTCCGGCGACGTGCACGCGTGGACGCCCGGCACCAACCAGACGCTGTGCGGCCAGGCGCTCAGCCGCAGCCGCCTCGGCCGGTTCCGGCACGTGCCGTGGGCGGACGCGGTGTGGCTCGCGCAGACCGCCGAGCAGAACCTGTCGCTGTGCCCGCGCTGCACCGCCGCCACCACCCCGCGCGCCGAACGGGGCGGGCGCAAGTGGACGCGGCACCGCCCGCGCCCGTGACCGATCGCCCCGCCAGGACAACGCGGCCGGCGGATAGCCGGTCCCGGCCGTGCGGTGCCAGGGTGGAGGTGGACGACGGGAGGCTGATCATGGCTGACGGGAAGCCCACGAACCGCACCGACGTCGACAAGGCGCTGCTGGGCCACTCGACCTACCGGGGTCTGGGCGAGCAGCGGTTGTCCCCGGCCGAGGAGAAGTTCGAGCGCGGACGCCGGACGGTGGGGCTGTGGCTCGCACCGCTCGTCGCGATCGTGTTCCTGGCCCTGCCCCTGGACATCCCGGGCCACCAGCAGACGCTGGGCGGCATCCTGCTCGGCGTGATCGTGCTGTGGATCACCGAGGCGGTGCCGATCCCGATCGGCGGCCTGATCGGTGTCGCGTTCATCGTGATCCTGAACGTCGTGCCGCCCGACGCCGCGCTGCGCCCGTTCGGCTCGTCGACCATCTTCACGTTCATCGGCGCGTTCATCCTGGCCCAGGCCATGCTCAAGCACGGCCTGGCCCGCCGGTTCGCGTTCCGGATCCTCGCCCTGCCCCGGGTCGGCTCCTCGACCACCGGCGTGATCGTCGCGTTCGGCGGCATCACCTGCGTGCTGTCCGCGTTCGTGTCCAACACGGCCACGGTGGCGATGCTGCTGCCGACGGCGCTGGGCATCCTCGGCGTCATCGCGAAGCTGTTGCAGGACCGGGGTCTCGTGGCGGCGGACTTCGACCCGCTGCGGCTGCGGGTCGGCGCGGCGATCATGCTGATGCTCGCCTACGGCGCGAGCGTGGGCGGCCTGCTGACCCCGGTCGGCACGCCGCCGAACCTGATCGGGCGCGGCCTGATCGAGGAGGCCACCGGCGAGCGGATCTCGTTCGCCCAGTGGACGGCCACCGCGCTGCCGATCTGCGCGCTCATGTTCGTCGCGCTGGCGGTCGTCCTGCTGCTGCTCAACCGGCCGGAGATCCGGCGCATCGAGGGCGTGGCCGATTACGTCGCGCGCGAGCGGGCGGCCATGGGACCGCTGTCCCGCGCGGAGAAGAACACCCTGATCGCGTTCGGCGTCACGGTGACGCTGTGGATCGTGCCCGGCGTCGTCGCGTTGGTGGCGGGCAACGACTCGGACGTCTACGCGGTGATCAGCGACCGGTTGGACGAGGGCATCGTCGCCGTGCTCGGCGCGTCCCTGCTCTACCTCCTGCCGACGGACTGGCGCCGGCGCGAGTTCACGCTGCGCTGGCGGGACGCGGCGGAGATCGACTGGGGCACCATCCTGCTGTTCGGCACCGGCATCGTCTTCGGCTCGCTGCTGGCGAGCACCGGCCTGGCCAAGACCCTCGGCGAGACCGCGTCCGACGCGCTCGGGCTGAGCAGCGTCGTGCCCATCACGATCTTCGCCGTGGTGCTGGCGATCGTGGTGTCGGAGACGACCAGCAACACCGCGTCGGCGGCCGTGGTGGTGCCGATCGTCATCCCGATCGCGGTCGCCGCCGGCGTCGACCCGTTCGTCCCCGCGCTGGCCGCGACGTTCGCCGCGTCGTTCGGGTTCATGCTGCCGGTGTCGACGCCGCAGAACGCCGTCGTCTACGGGTCCGGCGTGGTGCCGATCACGAAGATGATCAGGTCCGGCATCTCGTTCGACGTGCTCGGCGCGGTGCTGATCCTGCTCGGCCTGCCGGTGATGGTGGCGCTGGTCGGGATCGGCGGCTGACGCGCCGCGCGCGCAACCGGTGGGATGATCTCCCCGACGAGGGGAGGGACACGTGGACCCGGTTCCCGTGCACCGCGAAGCGGTCCGGTCGGACGTGCCGCGGATCGCCGCGCTCATGCGCCGGTCGGTGCTGGAGCTGTTCCCGCATTTCCACGACGAGCGCGAGACCGTGAGCGCGGCACGCTACCTCACCGAGCCGGACGTGGTGCTGATCGACGACGGCACCTACTTCGTCCACGAGGTGGGCGGGGACGTCGTGGCGTGCGGCGGGTGGAGCAAGCGCGACAAGCTCTACACCGGATCGGGGGACCGGCCCACCGACGGCCGGCTGCTCGACCCGGCCGCGGAGCCCGCGCGGGTGCGGGCGATGTTCGTCCGCGGGGACTGGACGCGCCGGGGTCTGGGCCGCGCCACCCTGGCCGCGTGCGCCCGGGACGCCGAGGCGGCCGGCTTCCGGTCCCTGGTGCTGATGGCCACGCTGCCCGGCGTGCCGCTGTACCGGTCGTTCGGCTTCCGCGAGGTGAATCGCACTCGGGTTCAGCTCCACGATGGGGTGACGTTGGCCGGGGTGGAGATGGCCTATCCGCTCGACTGAGCGCAGCGCTTCCGCCACGGTCGGGTGAGCCTGTACACGTTGCGGTGACGTGGCCGGCGCTCGTCCACGCCGCTTCTACGCTCGGTGGGTATCCCGGCGTAGGAAGCAGATGATCCTGATGACCCGGTCCACCATCCTCATCGCCACCGAGAAGCCGGCGGAGGACAACACCGTGCCGGCGGCCAAGGTCGAGCAGGTCTGCGCGCACCTGGGCGAGTGCGGGCACCAGGTGATGGTCGTCCACTCGGCCACCGACGCCGCCTCGGCGATCACCGCGCAGCCCGACCTCGCCGCCGCCGTCGTGAGCTGGGAACTGGCGGGCGGCGCCGTCCGACCCGCCGACACCGGCCCGGCCGTGGAGGGCGGGGTGCTGCGGATGCTGCTGGACCGGTTCTCCTCACGGCTGCCGGTGTTCCTGCTGACCACCGGCGACTACAGCGACGAGACACCGCTGTGGGTCTCCGAGGTGATCAACGGCTGGATCTGGCTGCTGGAGGACACCCCGGACTTCATCGCGGGCCGGATCGACTTCGCCGCGCGCCACTACCTCGACCACATCCTGCCGCCGTTCTTCCGCGAGCTGCGCCGGTTCGACGACACGCACCCGTACTCGTGGCACACCCCCGCGCACGCCGGCGGCATCGCGTTCCTCAAGTCGCCGGTCGGGCGCGCGTTCTTCGACTACTTCGGCGAGCGGCTGTTCCGCACCGACATCTCGGTGTCGGTCGGCGAACTCGGCTCCCTGTTCGAGCACACCGGGCCGGTCGGCGAGGCCGAGCGCAACGCCGCCCGGATCTTCGGCGCCGACGAGACCTACTTCGTGCTGCACGGCACGTCGACGTCCAACCGGATGATCGTCCACAGCGCGGTGGCCAACGACGAGATCGTGCTGCTGGACCGCAACTGCCACAAGGCGATCAACCACGGCGTCACGCTCGCCGCCGCACGTCCCGTCTACCTGGTGCCCACCCGCAACGGCTACGGGATCACCGGGCCCATCCCGCCGGAACGGCTGTCCGCGGCGGCGGTGCGCGCGCAGGTCGACCGCACACCGATCGCGGCGGACGCGGTGAGCCGGGACGCGGCGTACGCCGTCGTCACCAACTCCACCTACGACGGGCTCTGCTACGACACCGTCCGGGTGACCGAACTGCTCGGCGCGTCGACCAGGGCGCTGCACTTCGACGAGGCGTGGTTCGCCTACGGCCGGTTCAACCCGCTCTACGCGCGCCGGTACGGGATGGCGGCCGACCTCGACGCGTTGCCGGAGGACCAGCGGCCCACGGTGTTCGCGACCCACAGCTCGCACAAGCTGCTGGCCGCGCTGTCCCAGTCCGCGATGGTGCACGTGAAGTCCGGCGGCAAGGCGCCGTTCGACCGGTCCCGGTTCAACGAGACGTACATGATGCACGGCACCACCTCGCCGCTGTACCCGATGATCGCCTCCTGCGACGTCGCGGCGGGCATGATGGACGGCCCGGCCGGGAACTGGCTGACCACCGAGGCGATCACCGAGGCGGTCCGGTTCCGGCAGGCGATGATCCGGCTCGGCAGGCGGCTGGCCGACGCGGGCGACCGGCCACCGTGGTTCTTCGGCGTGTGGCAGCCGAGCGAGGTCACCGACCCGGCCACCGGCGAGCGGGTGCCGTTCCACCAGGCACCGCTGGACCTGCTGCGCACCGAACCGGGCTGCTGGACGCTGGAACCGGACGCCGGGTGGCACGGCTTCCCCGACCTGGAGCCGGGCTTCTGCCTGCTCGACCCGGTGAAGGTGACGATCACCTGCCCCGGCGTGGACGCGCTGGGCGACGTGTCGGCGTTCGGCATCCCGGCCCGGGTGGTCACCGCGTACCTGGAGACCCGCCGGATCGTGGTGGAGAAGACCGACGTCTACACGTTCCTCGTGCTGTTCTCCATGGGCATCACGAAGGGCAAGTGGGGCACGCTGCTCGACGCGCTCACCGACTTCAAGCAGCTCCACGACCGGGACGCACCGCTGGGCGACGTGCTGCCCGACCTGGTGAAGGCGCACCCCGAGCGGTACGGGCCGCTGACGTTGCCGCAGCTGTGCGACGAGATGCACCACACCCTCGCCGACAGCAAGGTCGTGCAGCTGCTCAACGAGGCGTTCACCAGCCCGACGCCGCCCACGGCCGTGATGACGCCGGCCGAGGCCTACCAGCGGTTCATCCGCGGCCGGACCGAGCTGGTCGGACTGGACGACCTGGCCGATCGCGTGGTGGCCACCCAGGTCACCACCACGCCGCCCGGCATCCCCGTGCTGGTGCCCGGCGAGCGCGTCGGGTCGCCCGACAGCCCGCTGCTGCGGTACCTGCGCGTGCTGGAGGCGTTCGACCAGCGGTTCCCCGGGTTCGCGGCGGAGACGCACGGTGTGCACCACGAGGGTGGCAGGTATTGGATCTCGTGCGTGGCGGAATGACGTGGTGGGCTGGTCGGGTGGTGGTGACAGTCGACGGGAGGGGTCGTGCGCATCGGCAACACCAGGGTGGAGTTCCTCGGCGGTCGGGCCGGGTGCCTGACGATGCTCGTGGTGTCGATCCTGGTGTCGGTGCTGCTGACCGTGCTGCTCAACGCCCTGCTGTGAACGGTGGCGCGGCCGTGTAGTGATGGGCGCGGGTGGCCTTGGCCGCCGAGTCGCCGAGGTGGATCACGACCCGGCAGCCGGGGTCGCCGATCGCGATGCGCTCCTCGAGCGTGACGGCGGCACGACCGGTGTTGCGCGCGGCGATACCGCCGAACACGGCGGTGGTCATCCGGCACAGCGATGGCGACTGCCGCACCTCCAGGCCGAACGGGCACTGGCTGTTGACCAGCACGATCCGCTCGTCGGTCACGTCGACCACGCGGAAGCCACCGCCGATCGCCGCCTTGAGCCGGACCGCGCAGTCGGCGATCTGCTGGGGCGTCAGCGCGGTGCCGGTGGTCCCGGTGGCCTGCCGGAACTCCAGTTCCGCCTGACCGCCGACGTCGACGGCGACCTGCGCGATGGCGCGTTGCGCGGCGTCGGGCCCTTGCTGCGCTTCGACGGCGTTGGCGAGCTGCACGACCAACGCGCGCAGGAAGCTCTCCCGGCCGAAACCGCCGCGCGGACCGGCCTCGGACAGGTGCGGCAGCGGGTTGACGGTGTGCCGCGGTGGATCGAGGGGTTCCACCGGACGGGTGAGGGGCAGCACCGATTCCACGGCCTTGCCGACCCGGCGGGCGGCGACCGTGAACTCCGGGGCGAGCTGCGAGATCAGCCAGAGCCCGCGACCGCGCGGCTGGGCGGTGTCCGGCACGTGCTCGGGGAGGGTGAACGTGGCGCCCATGTCGCGGACGGTGAGCACCGGGTTGGCCTCGGACCACTCCAGTGACACCCAGATCGGGCCGTCGCTGTGGTCGATGGCGTTGGCCAGCATCTCCTGGGCGATCAGCTCGGCGTCGGCCAGGTGATCCGGATCGGTGTCGGAGTGGCGGGCCAGGTAGTCCCTGATGTCACGGCGCAGCGCGGTCGGGACCCGCCGGTCGTTTCTGTCCAGGAACCAATCCACAACGGCACGTCTTCCGGGTCGTCGGCCGCGGGGCGCGGGCCTACGGGGGAAAAGGGTAATTCCTCTCGGGTCGTGCTGTCAGCCTGCCGGTCGTGGTGTCGGCGGACGACCCGAGAGGATCACTGGCGGAGGCGGAGCAGCGCGCGGACGGTGGTGCCCTCCGCGTCGGAGTGGACGCGCACCAGGTCGGCGAGGTCGTTGACGAGCAGCAGGCCGAGCCCGGACGTCCCGTCGGGCTCCGGTGGCCGACGCCCGACCAGCGGATCGGTGAGCCGGCCGCCGTCGCGGACCTCGCACACCAGGTGGCCGTCCTCGGCCCACACGCCGAGCCGGCACGGGCCGGAGGTGTGCCGGAGGCTGTTGGTGACCAGCTCGCCCGCGATGAGTTCGAGGTCGGCCAGACGTGGTTCGGCCAGGCCGAACCGGCGGGCGCGGTCCGCGGCGAACCGGCGTGCCGGGGAGAGGTCGGCGGGTCTGCTGACGGGGAACGCGTGGTCGGCGGTGCCGGCGGCGTCGGGCAGCGGCGCGTTGTAGCGGGCTACGACGCGGTCCGGGGCGTACCGGTCGCTGGTGTAGCGGCGGTCGGCCTCCCAGACCACCGGGTGGGTCTGCCTGGCGTCGGCGATCGCCGTGTCGTCCAGCGCGGAGGTGTCGTAGAGGCACAGGATCGTGACGTCACGGCCGGTGAACGCGGCGTTGATCAGCGCTTCGTGCTGCGCGCAGGCGGGGTACTCGACGCCGGACCGGCTCGCCCAGATCGGCTCGCCGATGATGCGCACGTGGCTACCGGTGCGGGCGTCGGCGAACCGGCGCAGCACCCGGGCGATGATCCGGCCCGGGTTGCGGCCCTCCTCGGCCATGTCGAGCATCGTCACGTGCCGTGCGGCGTCGCCCAAGGCGTCGTCCAGGGCGGCGCGCAGCAGGGTGAGCCGCTCGCCGGGGACGGCCACCGCGACCGGTTGGCCGAGGTCGACGCCGTCGGTGACGAACGGGACGAGGGCCGCCAGGTACTCCGCGTCGGAGCGGTAGAACAGGGCCGGGTGGATGAACAGGGGGTCCGGTTCGGTGCTGATGGCGCTGAGGCCGCTGGTGTGGTTGACGGCGTTCACGCGACGGGCTCCACGCGAACACCGGGGAGGTCGAGCAGGCCCGCGATCCGCGCCGCGCCCGGGAACGCGGTGCGCAGGACCAGCGTGGTGGCCCGACGGCGGGCGTATTCGTCGAGGCTCATCAGGCCGCGGTGGTCGATGAACGTCAGGCCGGCGCCGTCGAGCACGACCCGCCCGTCGCGGGGCTGCGGCCGGACCCGCTCGAGGACCTGCACCAGCACGTCCCGGTTGAACATGTCGATCTCCCCGCTGAGTTCGGCGCTGTGGCCGGGTCTGGCCGAGGCGTGCAGCCGGAAACCGACACCCGGCAGGTTCGTGCTCGGGTGCACGCTGGCCAACTGCTCCAGCGCCTGCTCGCTGAGCCGGGTTCGGTCGTAGGCGCACAGCGCGGAGAACGGGTGGTCGGCCATGTACCGGTCGACCAGGTGCTCGTAGTGCAGGAACGCCGTCAGCTGCGCCGGGCTGCGCACCAGGGGCGTGGCCTCGGAGGCGACCCGCAGCCCGCGGTACCCGGCCGCTACCGCCTGCTCGGTGGCTTCCGCGTAGGCCTCTACCTGGCGTTGCGGGTCGATGACGGCGCCGTCGGCGTACCGCGGCTCCAGCGGGGCGACCTGCGCCGCGCCGCTGGCCAACGCCGCCTCGATCCCGTCGAGCCCGCGGACGGAGTCGGTGAGCGTCTCGGCGTCCCCGGAGCCCACGTAGAGGACGCGTTGGCCGCGGGAGAGGCCGTCGAGGAGGAACTCGGCGACGCGCAGGCCGACGTCCGCCCGGTCGTCGTACGACCAGCACACGTGGTCGTGACGACCCAGGTCCCGAGTGTGCAGCACGATTCCCGACCTGCGCATACGGGATAACTTAGCGGGGCGGCTGGAGGACGGCACCTGCCGGTGGGTAGGTGTGTCGGCTTG
This sequence comes from Saccharothrix sp. CB00851, assembly GCF_001905065.1. Lineage (NCBI taxonomy): Bacteria > Bacillati > Actinomycetota > Actinomycetes > Pseudonocardiales > Pseudonocardiaceae > Saccharothrix > Saccharothrix sp. CB00851. The sequence goes on along the minus strand of NZ_LWLC01000020.1, from coordinate 127 downwards.
TGGCTGGGTCGGCTTGGTGGGTTGGGTCGGCTTGTGGCTGGGTCGGCTCGGTGGGTTGGGTCGGCTCGGTGGTTGCTCCCGGCTCGATTTGACATGGGGCCCCTTACCTTGATCTTTAACCTGTCGC
>NZ_LWLC01000019.1:43743-131745 GCF_001905065.1 Saccharothrix sp. CB00851 | reverse complement strand
CAGAAGGACCTCGGCTGGCTCAGCCCCGACGAGTACGAAGCCGCCTGGCACACCGCCCAGGCCGAACCGACTACCATCCCGGCGGCACCGACCGCATCCAGGTAACAACCGCCTCGGGTTATCGGGGGAAGCTCAGTGTGGTGGTGCTGGTACCGCCGGAGTTCCCGAAGGGCCCGTTGGTAGAGGTGTTGCCCGAGGCGTTGGCGCGGGCGGTGCGAGGGCACAACAGCACCTGCCACGACGCCGCGCGCGCCCGGCTGCGGCTGGCGGTCCACGCTGGGGAGGTGGCCTTCGACGAGCACGGCGCGACCTCGCCGACGATGGTCGCAGCGTTCCGGCTGGTCAACGCCGCCCCGGTGCGCCGGGCACTGGCCGATTCGCCAGGGGTGCTGGCGATGGTGGTCTCCCGTCTGATCTTCGACGAGGTCGTGCGCAACTCCACGACGCTGGACCCGGCTACGTTCCGGCCGGTCGAGGTGGCTGTGAAGACCTTCCGTGACCGCGCCTGGGTCGCCCTGCCGGACCACTGCTACCCGGCCGATCCCGCGGTGCTCGACCGGCGCCCATCCGAACCTGCAACCGATGAAGCACCCCGCGACAGGGCAGCAGACACCTCCGAGACCGGTACTGGGGGAAGCAGCGCGGCAGCGCCCGAGACCGGGACACGAGGGGTATACGTCGCCGGCGACGTGCACGGCTCCGGTTCTGGCATCACGATCGGTGCGGCCACCGGCGACCACCTCACCATCGGCACACCACCACCATCTCCTCCACCACCACTCGGGTCGGACGCAGCGCCCGGAAGCCCTCGCTAGCCGACGCGGACCACGGGCACACCGTGTCGGCGCACGACCCCGCCCGTGACGAGACCACCGGTGCACCCGCCGCGACGGAGGTGTCGGTCCACGTCCATGGCGCGATCACCGGGGTCGACCAGGGCATGGCCATCGGCGCGGTCGCCGGGAACGTCCACTACCACCAAGCCCGGCGTCGGGTGGTGTGGCCGGTGCGGGTCGGGGTGCCGCATGCCCCGGCGGAGCACTACCAGCAGCGCCGGGCCCACGCGGTGCTGCTGGACACGTTGGCTGCGGGGCACTCGGTCGTGCTGGTCGGGGCCGGGCAGCGTGCGGGTGTGGTGATGTCGGGGATGGGCGGGGTCGGCAAAACGCAGATGGCCGCCCGCCACGCCTGGTCGGTATGGGGGGACCCGGTGGTGGACGTGGCGGTGTGGGTGTCGGCGCTCTCGCGCGACGCGATCGTGACCGCCTACGCCGAAGCCGCCTCACGGGTGCTGGTCGAGCAGGACCCGCGGATCGCCGACCGGCCACCGGAGCAGGCGGCGGAGCGGTTCCGGGAGTGGCTGGCGGGTACGCCGCGCCGCTGGCTGATCGTGTTGGATGACGTGCAGGACCCGGCGGACCTGCCCACCTGGACCCGCCACCCGGTCCAGGTGGGCAGGTGGTGGTGACCAGTCGGCGACGCGACGCGGCGGCGGGGCGCAGCGGTCACCGGGTGATCGAACTGGACGTGTTCACCCCCGACGAAGCCCATGCCTACCTCACCGAGGCCCTGACCTGCACCACCGACGGCGGTGACCTGGACCGGCTCGCGGGGTTGGCGGAGGAGTTGGGGTGGCTGCCGTTGGCGTTGAGCCAGGCCGCCGCGTACCTGGCCGACCAACCACTGCTCACCGTCACCGCCTACCGAGGACTGCTGGCCGACCGGCGACGCACCCTGGCCGAACTCACCCCACCCGAGAACGCTCTGCCCGAACACCAACGCACCATCGCGGTCACCTGGGCGGTGTCCATCGACCGCACCGACCGCGTCGAAGACCCCATCCGGCCGCGCGGTGCGGGCCTGACCCGCCCGCTGCTGGAGTTCGCCGCCCTGCTCGACCCCAACGGCATCCCCCTCGGAGTGTTCACCGCCCAGCCCGTCCTGGACCACCTCGCTAGCCTCACCGGCAGGCCGGTCGATCACGACGACGTCCAGGACGGCCTGACCCGACTACACCGGTTCAACCTGATCACCGTCACCCCGGAACAGCCGGCACGGGCGGTGACGGTGCACGCCTTGGTCCAACGCGCCATCCGCGACACCCTCACCCCCGATCGGCTCCACACCCTCGCCCACACCGCCGCCGACACCCTCCACACCAACTGGCCCGAGATCGACACCATCCACCCCGACCTCGCCCAAGCCCTGCGCTCCAACACCACCACGCTCCACACCCGCGCAATCCCCGCCCTGCTCACCCCCGGCGTCCACGACGTACTCGACCGCGCGGGGAACTCTCTGGACGGCACCGGCCAAGTCCACGCCACCGTCACCTACTGGCACACCCTCCACAACCACACCGACTCACATCTGGGACCCGACCACCTCGACACTCTGATCACCCGTAGCTACCTTGCTTTCTGGCGGGGTAGGGCGGGTGACCTGGTTGGTGCGGTGGCCGGGTTGAGGCCCTGCTGTCCGATGAGTTGCGGCTCCTGGGATCCGATCACCCCAGTACTCTGGCCACTCGCGGCAATCTCGCCAGCTTGCGGGTGAGGCAGGTGACGTGGCTGGTGCGGTGGTCGAGTACGAGGCGTTGTTGGCCGACCGGCTGCGCGTTCTGGGACCCGACCACCCCCGCACCCTGATCAACCGCGGCAACCTTGCCCTCCGGCAAGCGATGGTGAAGCTGCAGGGCATCAGTCCACCAGGGCCTACACACGACACCCGTTGACCCGCCGCAGAAAGCAGCACGTTGTGTCGAGAGTGTCGACCGTCAGCGGGGAGGCTCGTCGACGTCGCGATGACGGCAGCTCAACGGATTCCGTTGGCAGCTGCCGCTGCCCACAGCATGCCGTCCACAGCCCATCCAACTACCGAAAGTCGGCCCTTACCGCCGATACGCGCTGTCAGTGGTGCGCCTGCCAGCGGCTCCTCAGCGCAGCCGGGTTCATCGTCGTTGTCCGTGAGTGAAATCGCCGAGGTCCGCGCCGGGCACCGGCGCGCCTACGGGGGTGCGCGGATCGTCGTTGCGCTGCGTTGCCGCGGACGGCGGGTGAACCACCAACGCGTCGGGCGGGTCATGCGTGAGCGCGGGAACGTCGGGCCCACCCGCAGGCGGCGCAGTTCGCTGACCCCTGATATCCGGTGTCCGGTCTTCGGGACAACCTCACCTTTCATACTCGATCGGGATGAGCGTGTCCCTGGGAACTGTGGTGGCGCTAACGGTTGTCGAAGATCTCCAGGTACTCGGAGATCGCGTTGGCCAACTCGATGCGCGTGCGCCGGCGCTGCGGTCCACAGCGGTCTGTTCACCCCGCCGCAGGCCAGGTCCTCCACAGTCTGGCCAGCGCGGTCACCCGAGGCGGACGGCGCCGAACCGATCAAGCCGTCCAGCCGGGAAGGTGGTTCGACGCCCAGGTCGGTGCCTGACTGCGCGGCCAGGGTGCGCGAGCCGCCTGCGGTGTGGTCGTGCGCGGGCGGATTGCGGCGATCAGGGCGATGGCCAACGCCGCGACCTGTTCCGGCGTCGGGTCGCCGCGCAGCACTCGGATGTCGGTCACTGTGGCTGGTTCCCGTGCTTGCGGACGGGCAATGGTTGGTGCTTGGCGCGCAGCATCGCCAGGGCGGCGATGAGCCGGGGCCTGGTCTCGGCAGGGTCGATCACGTCGTCCACCAGACCGCGTTCCGCGGCGTAGTAGGGGTGCATGAGTTCGGCGCGGTACTCCTCGACCCGTTTCCGCCTGGTCAGCTCCGGGTCTTCGGAGGCTTCGATCTCGCGGCGGAACACCACGTTCGCCGCGCCTTCGGCACCCATCACGGCGATCTCGTTGCTCGGCCAGGCCAGCGACAGGTCCGTGCCGATCGAGCGTGAGTCCATGACGATGTAGGCGCCGCCGTACGCCTTGCGCATGATCACCTGGACCCTGGGCACGGTCGCGTTGCAGTAGGCGTACAGCAACTTCGCGCCGTGCCGGATGATCCCACCGTGTTCCTGATCGACCCCGGGGAGGAACCCCGGCACGTCCACGAAGGACACCAGAGGGATGTTGAACGCGTCGCACGTCGTCACGAACCTCGCCGCCTTCTCCGAAGCGGAGATGTCGAGCGCTCCCGCCATGGTCGCGGGCTGGTTGGCCACGATGCCGACGACGTGCCCGTCCAGCCGCGACAGCGCGCACACGACGTTCGTCGCCCAGTTCTCGTGCACCTCGAAGAACTCGCCGTTGTCGACCACCTCGGCGAGCACCGCCCGGACGTCGTAGGTCCGACCTGGTTCGGCGGGCACGAGGTCGAGCAGGGCCTCGGCGCGCCGACCCGCGGGATCGGTCGACGGCTCGTGCCGCGGGAGTTCGCGATTGTTGGACGGGAGCATCGACAGCAGGTAGCGCACGTCCTGGAGGCAGCTCTCCTCGTCGTCGTAGACGAACCCGGCCACCCCCGAGAGCGTCGCGTGCACGTCCGCGCCGCCGAGGTCGTCGTGGCTGATGACCTCGCCGGTGACCACCTGCACCACGTCCGGGCCGGTGATGAACATCTGGGACGTGTCGCGGACCATGAACACGAAGTCGGTCAGCGCCGGGGAGTAGGCCGCGCCACCCGCGCACGGCCCCATGATCACGCTGATCTGGGGCAGGACACCGGAGTTGCGCACGTTGCGGGTGAAGATCCCGCCGTAGCCGGCCAGCGCCGTGACGCCCTCCTGGATCCGCGCACCCGCACCGTCGCAGAGCCCGACGATCGGCGCACCCGCCGCTTCGGCCATGTCCATGAGTTTGTGGATCTTCTCCGCGTGCGCCTCGCCGAGGGCGCCGCCGAAAATGCGGAAGTCGTGCGCGTAGACGAAGACGGTCCGCCCGTGCACCGTGCCCCAGCCGGTGACGACACCGTCGGTGTGCGGCCTGCGGTCCTCCATGCCGAAGCCGGACGACCGGTGCCGGCGCAGCTGCTCCACCTCGGTGAAGGAGCCCTCGTCGAGGAGCAGGTCGATCCGCTCGCGCGCGGTGAGCTTCCCCTTGGACCTCTGCGCCTCGGTGGCCTTGGCGCTCGGCCCCGCGTGCGCCTGATCGCGCAACCACGCCAGTTCCGCCGTCAGCTTCCTCAGATCGGGCCGGGCCGCGGCGGTGTCCGCACCGGATCTGTCGCCGAGGATCGTCATACTCGCCCCTCCTGGTCGCACGGGTCCGTCGTGCCGCGATTCTGACCCGGGCCGCTTCAGGCAGGCTCGACGTTCCCTGGAACCGGTCCGGATCCCGGCCGTTTCGGGTGTCGCCGTCGGCACGTGCCCGTACGGTCGACGGGCGAGGTTTCGTTGTCCCGCAAGGGTATTGCTGGCGTCAGGTGGCTTACCGGGTGCCGATGCCGGCGGCGGTCGCCAACCCGGCGGACAGCAGGAACTCGGCCTGGTCGGGGATGACGTCGTGCGGCAGGGTCCGGAAGAACCCGATCTGTTCGCTCTGCTCCGTGAGGCTGGGCGACCCCGCGGCGATCCTGGTGGCGAAGACCAGGCCCACCGGCCATCCTCGATAACCTGCGGCGAGCAGGTGTGGGTAGTGGATCACGCCGAGCTGGTCGCCCACCTCGACATCGACGTCGAGTTCATTGCGCGCGACCCGCCTCACGCTGTCGTGCAGCGTTTCGCCGAAAAGCACGGTGCCGCCCGGGATGTGCCAGAAACCCCGACAGGGTTCGATGCCTCGGCGGGTCAGCAGAATTCCCTTGTCCGTCCTGACGAGCACTTCGACCGTCAGTCTCGGCACCTTTCCGTAAATGCGGTCGAATTCGTCCCTGGTCAGCGGGTGGGGCCGAGCGGTCGCCATGGCCGTCATGCTAGCACCCGTGAATTCGCGGGTCGCGGTGGGCGGCACGCCGCGTGACATGGCGCGGCAGCGGTGTTCGCCGGCCTGCTGTGGGATTGTTGAGTCGAATGCAAAAATTATGGCGGCCGGCGACCGGTCGGATATTCTCAAATGCTGTGCGTACGCCCTCCGGCAGCGTTGGGCATCGCTCTGCAAGAGGCGACGGCGCTCGGAGGCGGAGCCCGATCCGGACGCGGCCGTGAAGTCGGTCGACGGCTTCACGGCCGCGTCCGGATCGGACCGGGGTCAGCCCGCGACCGGCGTCAGCCGGTGTCGTGGCGCCGAGGTGACTCCGAGGGGGCGTCGAGCGGTGGGATTCCCTCCACCGCCTCCAGCACGGCCTTCTGCAACTTGTCCCGCCGCGCGGCGTACTCCTCGTACGAGTGCCCGCCGTAGGCCTCTTCGGCTTGTGCGAGCAGACGCTCCAGGGTTGTCTCGTCCAGGGACGGTTTGCCGAGTCCTTCCCACCCGCGCTCCAGCCCGGACCCGAGCGTGGTCAGCCACTTGCGCAGCCCGCCTTGACCGCCACCGAGGTGGAAGGACAGGAATGGCCCCATCGTCGCCCATCGCAGCCCGATCGAGGCGGTGACGACCTCGTCCAGTTCGGCGACGGTGACCACTCCCTCCCGGACCAGGTGGATGCTTTCCCGCAGCAGGGCTGATTGCAGCCGGTTGGCGGCGAACGCCGCGATCGGGCGTCGAAGCACGATCGGCACTTTTCCCAGCTGTCGGTAGAACGCCACGGCCTCCTGGATCGCGTTCGGGTCCGTGGCGGAGCCGCCGACGACCTCCACCAGCGGGACCACGTGGGGCGGGTTGAACGGGTGACCCACGATCACCCGGCTGGAGTCGGCCATCCGCGCGCCGAGGTCGTCCGGGAGCAGAGTCGAGGTCGAGGACAGCAGCAGCGTGCCGGGCTTGGCCGCGATGCCGATGCGCTCGAACAGCTCCTGCTTGAGCGTCAGGTTCTCCGGTGTGTTCTCCTGCACGGCGTACACGTCGCTCACCGCACGTTCGAGGTCCGGCTCGAAGCTGAGGCGTTCGGCCAGCTTCGCCGGATCCACCGGGTCGCCGGGCAGGCCGGGCGCGAACAGCTCCAGTCCCTCGCGTACCACGTCCGCCGCGTTCGCCCGGGTGCTGTTCACCCGCACGTGGTGACCGGCGGCCAGGAACAGCGTGATCCAGCCGAGCCCGATGGTGCCCGCACCGATCACCGTGATCAGCCGCGGTTCGACAGTGCTCATGCGTCCGCCTCCGTTCCTCCTCGCGCCCCGTCAGTCCTCGTCGGATCCGTCGTGCGTCAGGTGGCGGTGCTTCACCAGCCAGCCGGCACCGTCCGGCACCAGGTGGTCGCGGCACACCACGGTGGCGAAGAGGTCCGGCACACCACCCGCCGGAATGCGGATCGCCTGGGCGTAGCACCGGGTGCGCAGCGACCCGTCCGACTCGACGTCGACCGACAGCATGCCGAGCCAGTGCCGCAGCCGCAGGCCGTTCGCCGCGTGCTTGTCCGCGCTCACCCTGGCGGCGGCCTCGATCACCGCCCTGCCGTGCAGCGGTTCCAGCTTCCTGGGCTCCTGGAACAACGCGTCCTCGGTGAACGTGGCCGCCCACCGTTCGGCCTCGCGGTCGTCCATGAGCCCCATCTGGAAGGCGTAGAACTGCTGCACCCTCGCGTAGGTCTCGGCGTCCACCGGGGTGTGCGCGGGCGTGGACTCGTTCTGGCTCATCGAGGATCCTCTCCGGTGTGTCCGCTCGGGACGGTTCAGGGTTGATCGGGTACCAGCGGTTCGAGCAGGTGCCGGCCGTAGGCGGCGGCCGGCGGGTCGAGCTGCAACGCCACGTGGCTTGCCATGCTGTGCAGGTCGCGCCAGAACCGCTGCAACGGTTCTGTCGCCAGTTGGCCGCGAGAGCCCGCGGTGCGGAAGAGCCGTTCCACCGCATCCACCAGCCGGTCGACCGCGGCGGCGCAGTCGTACGGGCTGCGCACCTCGGTAGCCTTCCCGAACTCGCCGCGGTCGCAGGTCCGGGCGGCTCGGCACAACAGCACCTCCGCCACGTCGACCTCGACGGAGGCGTGTGCCGCGGCCGTCAGGATCGCCCGGTTCTCCGCCGCGTCGAGACCGGTGCGCGCGACCCTGACCGCCGCGGTCCGCGACCACGCCTGAAGCGCCCCGCGTGCCGCGCCGAGTGCCGGCGCGGCGAAGAGGGTCCCGCTGATCGCGCGCAGCGGCGCGGTGTGGCACGGCGAGGTGGAGCCGACCGCGTGGCCGCGGAGCATGTCCTCGCGATCGAACGACCTGCTCGCCGGCACGAAGACGTCGTCGACCAGCAGTGTGTTGCTCCCGGTCCCGCGCATGCCGGTGTTGAACCAGGTGTCCTTGACCAGGTAGTCCTTTCGCGGGATCGCGAAGAACCGCGCGCGGTCGCGGTCGCCGTCGTGCACCACCCCCGCCGCCATGGCCCAATCGGAGTGGTCGACCCCGCTGGTGAAGTCCCACCCGCCGGTGAGCCGCCAGCCGCCCGCCACCCGCTCCGCGCGTCCGCCGGGGATGAGCGCGCCCGCCATGAACACGTCCGGACCGTCCGCCCACAGCTCGGCTTGTCCCTCCTCGGGGAGGAACACGCCCATCCGCGCGGCGCCCGCGGCCAGGGAGGCGCACCACGCCGCCGAAGCGCACTCCTGGCCCACCTCCGCGACGGCTTCGAGCAGTTCGACGGCGCCACCGTCGTGCCCGCCTCGGGTGGCGGGCACGAAGTGCCTGGCGAACCCGGCGCCGACGAGCGCCTCGGCGACGTCGGGGTGCAGCAGCCGTCCGGTGTCGGCCTCCTCGGCGTGCCGGGCGGCGATCGACGCCGCCTCGCGCACGTCGAGCGCGGCTGGAGGGCTCACGCCGAACCGCCGCGTCGGCTCTCCGCGTAGTCCTTCGCGTGCTCCAGCGTCGCGAGGCTGTTGGTGCTCAACGCTTTGCGGACGAAGTTCTTCGCGTCGGCGACGGTCGCGCCGGAACCGAGGACCGCGGCGACCTTTTCCTCGTTCACGGCCACGGTGTGCCGCGAAGTGGTCCTCACACCGGTGGCGGTCTCGGTGAACAGCCAAGCTCCGGTGTGGACCGTCAGCAGAGCGGGCAGCACGACCTGCTTGTAGTGGATCGACCGTTCCGGTGTGCACACCCGCACCGACTTGGTGGTGTGCACGGACCCGTCCTTGGTCAGGGTGTCCATCTCGAGAACCTGGAGCCCGGGGGAGTCCTCCCGCAGCGATACCCTCTGCACGTGGGGCAACCGCTGCTCCCACAGCTGCGCTTCGTTGATGAAGTCGTAGACGTCCTTCACCGAGCCGTCGATCTCGACGACGTCGTCGAAGCTCAGCAGGAGACCGGCGTCCGAGGCCGGTTCCGCGGCCCTCTTCAGCGCCGCCAGCTCGGAGTTGCTGTTGTGGTCCACCGCGCGGTCGATCCAGGCGAGGTTCTCCGGGTCGTCACCGACGGCCGAGTAGTCGTGCAGCAGCCGCACCCGGCACTTCGCCCCACCTTCCGGTTCGATCACCCACGCGCCGCCCATGCCCGCGATCGGCGGTGCCGGGATCTCCTGCCGGAAATCGACCCGCAGCCCCGACTCGTCCAGTTCCCTTCGCGAGGTCCACGTCTTGGGTTCGGCGTTGCCGATGGCCCAGATCCGCAACCGCTCCGCGGTGTCACCGCGTTCCAGGTACTCGACGTGCACGGTCGGGGGGAAGACCTGAGGCCAGTTCGTGACGTCTGCGACGAGCCGGTAAACCTGCTCGGCGGGCGCGTCCACGGTGATCTCGTGCTCGGTCACCCTGGTTTCCGGCATGCTCTCGTCCTCTCTGCGTGGTTCGCGCGGTGTCAGAAGTTGCCCAGGCCGCCGCAGACGTTGAGCGCCTGCGAGGTGATCGAGGAAGCGGCGTCGGTCACCAGGTAGCCGACGAGTCCGGCGACCTCGTCCGGCGTCGAGTACCGGCCGAGGGGGATCTTCGCCTCGAACCGCTGGAGGACCTCTTGTTCGGAGATGCCCCACGCCGCCGCGTAGCCCTCGCGGACCCGTTGCGCCATGGGCGTTTCCACGTAGCCGGGGCACACCGCGTTCACGGTGATCCCCGTCCGGCCCAGCTCGTTGCCGAGGGCCTTGGTGAAGCCGACCACCCCGTGCTTGGACGCCGAGTACGGCGCACCGAGGACGACTCCCTGCTTGCCGGCGGTGGAGGCGATGTTGATGATCCGTCCCCACGAACGCTTCCGCAGGCCTCCGGTGCTCAGCACGTCCCGCGTCATCTGGAACACGCTGGTGAGGTTGGTGGCGATGACGTCCGCCCAGAGCTCATCGGTGAGGTCCGCGGACACCCCACCACCACTGCGCCCGGCATTGTTCACCAGGATCTCCACGGGCCCGTAGCGGTCCGCGGCCTTGGCGACGAACGAACGCACCTCGCCGGCGTCGCGCACGTCGCAGGTGGCGCCGTCGACCTCCAGGCCCCGGTCCCGCGCGTTCTTGATGGTCAGCGCCAGCTTGTCCGCGTCACGGCCGCAGATGAAAACCCGGTCACCCCGGCCCGCGAGGACCTCGGTGATGGCGAGCCCGATACCACTGGTCGCGCCGGTGACGATCGCTGTTCGTCCGGCTGTGTCAGGCATGTCCTACTCCTTGAACGGTCGGGGCCGGGCGGGTCTCAATCACCGTTGACGACGGCGAGCAGCCGGCGCGGGGTCGTGGCGGTCAGCGCGGCCTCGTCGTCCAGCGCGATCCCGTACTCGCGGGTGATCCGCGAGGCCGTCTCCATCAGCGCCAGCGAGTCGTAGCCGAGATCGGCGAACTCCAGGTCGAGGATGTCGCCGTCCAGGTCGACGCCCTCGTCGGCGCCCGCACTCTGCCGGAGTATCCGCCTGAGGTCGTCAAGGGTGATCGTCGGTGTGGTCATCTGCTCTCCGTTCAGGTTCCAGAGGAAGGTGCGCGCACGACCACGGCGGAGTTGTGGCCGCCCTGTCCCCTGGCCAGGACCAGTGCCGCGCGGATCGTCGTCCGCCGGATCGCGGTGACCAGGTCGATCCGGTAGGTGTCGGCCACCGAGACGTTGATGGTCGGCGGGATGACGTCGTCCCGGATGGCCAGCAGGGCGGCCGCCACGTCGAGCGACGCCGCGCCGGAGTTGAGGCGGCCCGTCATCGTCTTCGGCACGGTCACCGGGACGCCATGCGGCCCGAAGACCGCCTCCAGGGTGTCGGCCTCGACCCGGTCGAGGTCCGCGACGCCCGCGCCGTCGGCGAACACCACGTCGATCTCGCGGGCCGTGAGCCCCGCGTCGGCCAGTGCCAGGTCGACGGCCCGGCGCAGACCGGGTTCGCGTCCGCTGCCGGGGCGCGGGTCGAAGGTGGCACCGTAGCCCGCGATCTCCCCGTAGTGCCCTGTGACACCCCGGTCCCGGGCGCTCCCGGCGTCCTCCAGCACGAGGATCGCACCGCCTTCACCGGGTACGTGTCCCCTCGCGGACGCGTCGAACGGGAGGTACGCCCGATCGGGGTCCTCACTGCTGCTGAGCCTGTTGCCGGCCATCTGCGCCACCCAGCCCCACGGGCACAGGGAGCCGTCAACCCCGCCGGAAACGATCATCCTGATGCCGCCGCGGATCTGCCGTCGCGCCTGCGCGAGGGCGTCCAGACCGCCTGCCTGGTCGCTGACGACGACACCGCTGGGTCCGCGCATCCCGTTTCGGATCGAGATCTGCCCGGTGTTCACCGCGTAGAACCAGGCGAACGACTGGTAGGCGCTGACGTGCGAACCGCCCTTGCTCCACAGGTTCTCCAGCTCCCGCTGGCCGAACTCGAAACCACCGGACGAACTCGCGGTCACCACGCCCGTCTCGAAGTCGGGCAGCCCCCCGGGTTCCATCCGGGCGTCCTCCAGCGCCCAGTCGGCGGCGACGAGCGCCATCCGGGTCATGTGGTCGGTCTGCGGCAGCAGCCGGCTCGGCAGGTGCTCCCCAGCGGCGAAACCGGGCACCTCACCGACGAGCTTGGCGGGGTAGCCGGCCGCGTCGAACCGGGTGACCGGCCCGATCCCGCTCCTGCCCCCGAGGGTCGCCGACCAGTAGTCGTCCACGCCGAGCCCGTTCGGCGCGACGACTCCGATCCCCGTCACCACCACAGGCCCGCTCATGCCACCAGCTCGCTGTTCTTCTTCAGCACCATGGCTGTCTGGAAGCCGCCGAAGCCGCTGCCGACCGTCAGGACCACGTCGGTCCTGCGCTCCCGCGCCACGCGGGGTACGTAGTCCAGGTCGCACTCGGGATCCGGCGTGGTGAGGTTCGCCGTCGGAGGGATCACGTTGTGCTCCATGGCCAGCAGCGACGCGGCGATCTCGATCGAACCGATGGCGCCGAGCGAGTGCCCGACCATCGACTTGATGGAGCTGACCGGCGTCCGGTAGGCGTGGTGACCGAGGGCGCGCTTGAACGCCGCTGTCTCGTGCCGGTCGTTCTGCTTCGTCCCCGAGCCGTGTGCGTTCACGTAGTCGATCGCCGTGGGATCGAGCCGGGCGCGGTCGAGCGCGACCCGGATGGCCTCGGCCATCTCCACACCGTCGGGACGCAGCCCGGTCATGTGGAAGGCGTTGCACCGCGACGCGTACCCGGCGATCTCGGCGTGGATCGGGGCCATGCGTCGCCTGGCGGCTTCGTACTCCTCCAGCACGAACACGGCCGCGCCTTCGCCGAGCACGAAACCGTTGCGAGTGCGGTCGAACGGCCTCGACGCGTGCTCGGCGTCGTCGTTGCGCGGAGTCGTCGCCTTGATGGCGTCGAAGCACGCCACCGTGATCGGGGAGATCGGCGCGTCCGTCGCTCCCGCGATCATCACGTCCGCGGTGCCCTCGGCGATCAGTTCGTAGGCGTGGGCCACGGAGTCGAGCCCCGAGGTGCAGCCGGTGGACACCACGGCGACCGGGCCTTCCGCGTCGACCGACCAGGCCACTTCGGCGGCGAAGGAACTGGGTACGAAGTGGTTGTACAGGTGCGGAACCGTGTACTCGTGGTCCACCAGCCACCGCCGGCCCCCGTCGCTGACGACGCGGTACTCCTGGTCCAGGCTCATGGTGGCACCCACCGCGGTTCCGATCGTCACGCCGATCCGGTGGGGCGCGATCGTGCCGGGCTCCAACCCGCTGTTCCCCAACGCCTCCCTCGCCGCGACGACCGCGAACTGCGCGGCCCTGTCCATCCGCCGGATCTCCTGCGGGGTGAGCCCGGCCGCTTCGGGGTCGAAGTCGATCTCGGCCGCCACCTGGGAGCGGAACGCCGACGGGTCGAAGGAGGTGATCCGCCTCGTCGCCGTCCGCCCTTCGCTCAACAGGCCCCAGAACTTCTTCACACCGGTGCCGCCCGGCGCCAGCACACCGATTCCGGTGATCACCACACGACGGCTCACCAACACCCCTCCGATCACTCGGCTCTCTGCCGACGAACACTGTCAGCCGCCGATCGAGGAATCCGCTCGTGCGTAATGCAGGTCCGCTGAAGTACCGGTTGAGGCCGTCGAGCTCCAGCGATCCTCGACACCGGTGGAAAGCGACGTCCGGCACGCTGCGCCACGGTCACGTGTACGCCGAGGACGGGAGAGTGCCGCTGTGCGGTCGAATCACCGGAAGATCGTCACGGAGCTGGTCGAACCGGCACCCGGCATCCACGCCTACGTCCAGAACGACGGCAGCTGGTGCCTCAGCAACGCGGGCGTGCTCGTGGACGGGGGAGAGGTCTTGGTCGTCGACACGGCGGCGACCGAGGAGCGGGCCCGCCTGCTCAAGGCGGCGGTCCGGCAACTGTCCGGAACCACCGCGCGAACCGTGGTGAACACGCACTTCCACGGTGATCACACCTTCGGCAACAACGTGTTCCTACCAGAGGCGGAGATCATCGCCCACGAGAACGCGCGCGAGGAGGCCGCCGCGGCCGGGCTCGGCATGCGGGGTCTGTGGCCGGAGGTGCGGTGGGGGGCGGTCGAACTCGCACTCCCGATGAAGACCTACCGGGACCGCGCCGAACTGCGGGTCGGCGAGATGCACGTCGAACTGCTGCACCCCGGGCCGGCGCACACCCGCGGCGACACGGTCGTCTGGATACCGGACCGGTCGGTGTTGTTCGCCGGGGACATCGTGATGAGCGGTGCGACTCCGTTCTGCCTCATGGGATCGATCTCCGGAACCTTGCGCACCGTCGCGTGGCTGCGGGACCTCGGTGCCCGCACGGTCGTCGGAGGGCACGGGCCGGTGGGCGGCCCTGAGTTGCTCGACGCCACCGAGGCGTACCTGGAGTGGGTGCAGCGGCTCGCCGCGGCCGGCTTCCGCCACGGGCTGACGCCCTTGGAGGTCGCGCGCAGAACCGACCTGGGTGAGTTCGGTCGCCTGCTGGACCCGGAACGCCTCGTCGGCAACCTGCACCGCGCCTACTCCGAACTGCGGGGCGAACCCGAGGGCAGCGAGCTGGACGTGCTGGAGATCTTCCACGAGATGGTCGAGTACCACGGTGGTCCGCTGACTTGTTTCGCCTGAGTGACAGGAGGTTCAGCGGACCGGGTCCAGCGCGGCTTCGGCGGGTGCGGCGATGCTCACGACGTACTCGCCGTAAGCCGACTTCCCCAGTTCGACCCCGAGCCGGTGGCACTGCTCGGCGGTGATGAACCCCATTCGCAGCGCGATCTCCTCGACGCACGCGACGCGGACTCCCTGGCGCTGTTCGAGGATCTCGATGTACCTGCCCGCCTCGATCAGCGCGCTGTGCGTTCCCGTGTCCAGCCACGCGAAGCCCCGGCCGAGCCGGACCAGCCCGATCCTGCCCTGGTCGAGGTAGATCCGGTTGAGGTCGGTGATCTCGAGCTCGCCGCGCGGCGACGGCGGCAGCTCGCGAGCGTGCGCGACCACGTCGTTGCCGTAGAAGTACAGGCCTGTCAACGCGCACGTGGACCCCAACGGCACAGGCCTCTCCTCCAACGAGACGAGGCGTCCGGAGCGGTCCACCTCCGCGACCCCGTGACGTCCTGTGCGGTGCACCCGGTAGCCGAACAGCGTGCAACCGTCGACGTGGGCTGCCGCGTCGCGCAGCACGTCGGAGAACCCAGGGCCGAAGCAGATGGTGTCGCCGAGCACCAGCGCCACCGACTGGTCGCCGATGTGGGCGGCACCGAGGCGCAACGCGTTCGCGATCCCGCCGGGCCCCGTTTGTGCCGCGTAGCTCAGTTCGAGCCCCAGGCGGCTGCCGTTGCCGAGCAGGCGGCGGATCTGCGGCAGGTCGTCGGGCGTGGCGATGACGAGGATCTCGCGGATGTCGGCCAACATCAGCAGCGAGAGCGGGTAGTAGATCAACGGCTTGTCGTAGACGGGCAGCAGTGGCTTGCACACCCCGATCGTGATCGGGTGCAGCCCCGTCCCGCTGTCGCCCGCCAGGATGATTCCCCTCACCGGTCCGCCTTCCGTCGCGTGCCCAGTCCGCTACCGGCGATTGTCCGGTCCGCTGCTGCACCGCCGGTCCAGCGGTGATCCAGCCGCGGCCTCAAGCAGGAGTCAAACGGCCGTCAAGGCCGGTGACCGAGGATCTGCTCGACACCGGCACACGGCGCCGACCTCGCGAGGAGGACCTGGATGATCAACCTGTTCCAGCCGCAGCTGGGTGGGGAGGAGCTCGCCGCGCTGGCTGACACCGTGGACAGCAGGTGGATCGGGTCCGGCCCGCGGACCAAGGCCTTCGAGGCCGAGTTCGCGGCACACCTGGACGTCGACCCGGAACACGTGCTCTTCCTGGCTTCGGGCACCGCGAGCCTGTTCCTGGCCATCGACCTGCTCGACTTGGGACCGGGCGACGAGGTCGTCCTGCCCTCGGCCTTCTTCATCGCCGCCGCGAACGCGATCGTGGCCCGTGGCGCGCGGCCTGTGTTCTGCGACGTGGACCCCCGCACGGTGAACCCCCGTCTGAGCGACATCACCGCCGCGGTCACCGACCGCACCAAGGCGGTGGTGGTCCTGCACTACGGTGGGTACCCCGGTGCGGTACGGGAGATCGCGGACTTCTGCCGGGGTGCCGGCATCACGCTGATCGAGGACTCCGCCTGTTCGGTCGCGTCATCCGTGGACGGGAAAGCATGCGGCACGTTCGGTGATCTCGCCACCTGGAGCTTCGACGCGGCGAAGGTCCTGACGACCGGTGACGGCGGCATGCTCTTCGTCCGCGACCGTGATCAGGCAGCCCGTGCCAGGCGCCTGGCCTACCACGGCCTGGCCCACCTCAGCGGGTTCGACGGGGCGCGGGTCACCGCGCAGTGGTGGAACCTCGATGTGCGGGAAGCCGGCAGGCGGGTGATCGGCAACGACCTGACGGCGGCGATCGGCTCGGTGCAACTTCGCCGCCTCGGCGAGTTCATCGACCGCCGCAGGGAGATCGTGGCGCTGTACGACGAGGAGCTGGCGGACGTGAACGGGTTGCTGACGCCGCCCCCGGTCCCGGACGGGCACCGGACGTCCTACTACTTCTACTGGGTGCAGTTCCAGGACGACAGCCGTGACCGCGTCGCGCGCGAGCTGTACTCGGCGGGCATCTACACGACCTTCCGGTACGAGCCGCTGCACCGGGTCCCGCTGTACGGTTTCGACGGCGCGCTCCCCGACACCGAGTTCCTCGCCGCGCGCACCTTGTTGTTGCCGCTGCACCCCGGACTGACCGACTCGGACGTGCGTACCGTGACCGACCACCTGCGGAAGGCCGTCGAGTCCGCGGACGGGAGCCGGGATGCGAACCCGAACACTGGGCGGTGAGGTCGGCGGAGCGGCGCTGCGCACCTCCGCGATCGGACTGGGCTGCATGGGCCTGAGCTTCGCCTACGGCCGCCACGACGACGTCGAGAGCGACGAGCGGCGCGGTGTGGCGACCATCCACCGCGCCCTGGACCTGGGCATGACGTTCCTGGACACCGCGGACATCTACGGACCGTGGCGCAACGAGGTCCTGGTCGGCAAGGCCATCGCCACCAGGCGTGCCGAGGTCCAGCTCGCCACCAAGTGCGGTGTCTCCTCGTTCACCGACCCGGGACGCCACCTCGACGGCAGGCCCGAGTACGTGCACCGGGCCTGCGACGCGTCGCTGCGGCGACTCGGCACCGATGTGATCGACCTGTACTACCTGCACCGGGTCGATCCGGTGGTGCCGATCGAGGAGACCGTCGGCGCGATGGCGGAACTCGTCACCACGGGGAAAGTCAGGTTCCTCGGTTTGTCGGAAGTCAGCGGCGAGCAGCTGCGGCGCGCGCACGCCGTTCACCCGATCAGCGCGGTGCAGTCCGAGTACTCCCTGTTCACTCGCACACCCGAAGCGGACGTGCTCCCCGTCTGCCGGGAGCTCGGAGTCGGCTTCGTGCCCTACAGCCCGCTCGGCCGCGGGATCCTGACAGGTGCGATCACCAGCCGGGAAGATCTGGACGAGGACGACTGGCGTCGGCGTTATCCGCGGTTCAGCGACGAGAACCTGCACCGCAACCTCGCACTCGTCGCCCGGCTGAGGCCGATCGCCGAACGTCACCGGGCCACGTTGGGCCAAGTCGCCCTGGCCTGGCTGCTGCACCAGGGCGACTTCCACGTCCCGATCCCCGGCACGAGCCGGCCGGAGCGGGTCGTCGAGAACGCCGCGGCGGACGAGGTGGAATTCACCGAGGAGGAACTCGCCGAGATCGCCGTCGGGATTCCCGGTACCGAGGTCGCCGGAGCCCGTTTCTGACTACTCGGCCGCTGTGCCGGTCCGATTCGGCGGCCGGGCGGATGACGCGGTGGGCGGAGGAGGAGTCCGCTGATCGGGTGTATTGTGCCGGGTGGCGCGACGGGCGGCCTCCGCGATCCCGGCTAGCATGAACGCATGGCAGCTTTACCGTGGGACGCGAAGCAGATAACGATCGGGCAACTCGCTGAGCGCAGTGGATGCGCGGAATCGACGCTGCGGTATTACGAGGCACAAGGCCTGATTTTCAGCGAACGAACAGCCGGTAATCAACGCCGTTATTCCCGGGACGTCCTGCGCCGGGTCGCTTTCATTCGGTTCGCCCAGCGGCTCGGCGCCTCGCTCGGTTCGATCAAAGCAGCCCTCGCGGAACTGCCGGACAGCCGCACGCCGACCCGCGCCGACTGGGCCAGGCTGTCCCGGTCGTGGCGCACCGAACTGGATCAGCGGATCGTCCAGCTCCAGCGGTTGCGCGACCACCTGACCGACTGCATCGGCTGTGGCTGCCTCTCGCTCACCAAGTGCAATCTCGGGAACCTGAAAGACGGTCTCGCCGAGCACGGCCCGGGGCCGTACTGGCTGGAGACCGGGTACGGCGACGACTCGACCTGAGCCGTGCGGCGGGCGCTTGACCTCAACCACGGTTGAAGTTGCATCCTGATCTCGCGCCTCGACGCGGTGGCGGAAGGTCCCTTCCGCGGCCGGGAGATGAGGATGAGGGAGAGATGCGCGACACCAACACCGACATCGACGCGGATCGAGGGCGGCAGCCCGCCGCGGTACGCCTGATCCTGGTCGGCCTGTTCGCCGGCGTCTTCATGTCGGCCCTGGACGGCATGATCATGGCCACCGCCCTGCGCACGGTCGCCGATTCGCTGCACGGGCTGACCGCGCAAGCCTGGGTGACCACGACCTACCTGATGGCGATGACCATCTCCGCCCCGCTGTACGGCAAGCTCTCCGACATCTTCGGGCGGAAGAACCTCTACCTCGTCTCGGTGGGGCTGTTCACGGTCGGGTCCCTGCTGTGCGCGCTCGCGCAGTCGATCTACCAGCTCGCCGTGTTCCGCGGTGTGCAAGGGCTCGGTGCCGGCGGGCTCTCCGCGTTGGCGATGGCGGCGATCGCCGACCTGTTCCCACCGGAGAAGCGGATCCGCTACCAGGCCAACGTCGGCATCCTCTACGGCGTCGCCAGTGTCGGCGGACCGGTTCTCGGCGGTCTGTTCGCGAGCACGGAGAGCCTCGCGGGGATCGCGGGCTGGCGCTGGATCTTCCTGCTCAACCTGCCGATCGGATTGGTCACCTTCGTCGTGGTGGCCCGGCTCTTCACCGTGCGACCCGCCAGGGTGGACCACCGGGTGGACTACGGCGGCGCACTGGCACTCGTCATCGCGCTGGTGCCGGCGTTGCTGGTCACCGAGCAGGGCTCGCAATGGGGGTGGACGTCGACGCCCGCCCTCGTCTCCTACGTGGTGAGCGCGGCCGGGCTCGTCCTCTTCGTCCTGGTAGAACGCGCCGTGGGGGATCACGCGCTGCTGCCGTTCCGACTGTTGCGCATACCCGCTTTCGCCCAGGTGAACGTGATCAACTTCCTCGGCGGTGTCGCCGCGTTCACCCCGGTGCTGCTCATTCCCCTGTACCTGCAGATCGTCAAGGAGATGTCGCCGATCCAGGCGGGACTGCTGCTGTTCCCGCAGGCGATCGCGATGACGATCGGGGCGAAGCTGTGCGGCCCCGTCATCGCCAGGACGGGACGCTACAAGGTCTTGCTGGCACCAGGGCTCGCGTTGGTGAGCCTGGCGATGTTCGCGCTGTCCGCCGTCGACCGCACGACCTCGGTGTACCCGATCGTCGCGATCATCTTCGTGATGGGGCTCGGGCTCGGTGTGTTCATGCAGACCGTCCTCACGGCGTTGCAGAACAGCGTGCCGAAGACGGACCTCGGTATCGCCAGCGGGATGTACGGGTTCTCCCGCCAGATCGGCGGCATCGCGGGTACCGCGATCTTCATCTCACTGCTGTTCAGCCTCGCCGCGACGCGGATCGTGGACCACTTCCGAGCCGCACTGCCCACCCCGGGTATGACGGCGGCACTGGCCGATCCCGCCGTGCTGTCCGATCCCGCCACCATGAGGGTGGTCGCCGGGTTGAGGGACGGTACCGGCGGGCTGGACCTCAACGACACGTCCGCCCTGCACGGGCTGGATCCCCGCATCGCCGAGCCGATCCTCGACGGGATGGCGAGTTCGCTGAACACCGTGTTCCTGGTGATCGCCTTCCTGGTCGCCGCGGCGGCCGCGCTCGCACTCGGCCTCAGTGAACGCGGACGACCGGTCACCGCGCGGGAGAGGTCCGCGCGACCCGATGACCCAGTCGAACTCGACGCCCAAGATGAGCGACAGACAGGAGACCCCACCCGATGAAGGCCGCAGCGTTTACCGCCCCCGGTGGACCAGAGGTGCTCGAACTGATGGAACTGGCGCCGCCCGAGGCGGGTGCCGGTGAGGTCCGGGTGCGGGTCAAGGCTGCCGGCGTGCAACCGACCGACCTCGCGGTGCGCGAGGGTTGGACGCCGCCGGGTCTGACCTTGCGGAGCCCGCAGGTGATCGGCAACGAGTTCGCCGGCGTCATCGACCAGGTCGGGCCGGAGGTCACCGGTGTGTCGGTCGGCGACGAAGTGCTCGGCTACCGCAGCCTGGAGTGCTACGCGGAGTTCGTCGTGGTGCCCGCCGACCAGATCGTGCCCAAGCCCGCCTCGCTGTCGTGGGAGGTCGCGGCCGGGCTCTCCGGTGCCGGGCAGACCGCGCACACGGCGGTCGAGGAGCTGGGGGTCGGCGAAGGGGATGTCTTCCTCGTGCACGCCGCGGCCGGCGCCGTCGGCACCGTCGCCGTCCAACTGGCACGACGGGCCGGGGCCACCGTCATCGGTACGGCGAGCGAGGGCAACCACGAGTACCTCCGCTCACTCGGGGTCGTTCCGGTGACCTACGGCGAAGGCCTCGTCGAGCGGGTCCGCGCCGTCGCGCCGAACGGGGTGGACGTCAGCCTCGACGCCGCCGGTGCCGACGGCCTGCGCGCCGCCGTGGAGCTGGTGAAGGACAAGAACCGCATCGGCACCATCGTCGCGTTCGACCTCTACCAGGAACTGGGTGTGCGTTGGATCGGCAGCAAGCGCTCGGCCGCGCGGCTGGCGGAGCTGACCGCGCTGGCCGCGAGCGGTGACCTGCTGATCCAGGTCCGCCGCACCTACTCGCTCGCCGAGGCGGCGGACGCCCACCGGGAAGTCGGCCGCGGACACGGCCGCGGCAAGGTCTTGTTGACGATCGGTTGATCGCCTGCGGGCGCGTGACGGAGGAGGATCCGTGACGGAGGGTCGCGGCGATACCAGGGACCAGGTCGACTTCTGGTTCGACCCGCTGTGCGGGTGGACGTGGCTGTCGTCGCGCTGGATCCTCGAAGTGGCAACGGTTCGCCCGGTGGACATCACCTGGCGGCCGTTCGGACTCGCGGTCAACGGCGGCGACCAGGAGGTGCCGACGGACCTGCTGCGGCTGCACGAGCTGGCCAAGCGGTTCACGAGGGCGGCCGCCGCGGTGTGCGAGCGGTGCGGTGCCGACGCGGTCGGGCCGTTCTACACCGCGCTCGGCGGCCGGATCCACGGACCGGGCGGCCACTTCGCGGCGGTGCTCGCGGCGGCGCCGGACGCGCTGACCGAGGCCCGCGTGGCCGCGCTCGAGCAGGCGGGACCGGTCGTCGAGGCCGCGCTCGCCGATACCGGGCTGCCCGCCGACCTGTCGGCGGCGGTGGACGCGCCGGAATGGGACGACTGGCTGCGCGCGGCCCACGAACGCGTGCCGTCGGGCCGGTTCGAGCGACGGCTGATGGGCGTCCCGATGCTGTCGGTCAACGGGACCGCGGCCGTCTTCGGTCCCGTCATGGGGGAAAGCCCGCGGGGCGAGGCGGCGGGCGAGCTGTGGGACGCGTTCCGGGTACTGGCGCTGTCGGACACGTTCTTCGAGTTCAAGCGCGCCGTGGAACGACCGCACCTGCGTGGGTTCCTGGGCGGCTGAACGTGCGGTGCTCCCTCAACCTCGGGGAGCACCGCACGTCAGGCATCAGTGACCAGGGGTCAATGGAGCTCCGCGGTGGCGGATCAGACCCGACGGACCGCGGTCGTCGTGAAGGTCACCAGCTGCGTGGGGTCCGGGTAGCACTGCCCCGGACCCCACGCGTCGTCGCCGACGACCTGGCGCTGGAAGTGGAAACCGAGGTCGCTGAAGCTCGTGCCACCGGGTGCGGAGGTCACCGTGCCCTTGTTCGGCGCGATCAGCTTCACCGTGACCGTCGGCAGGTCGTAGGTCTGGCCGCCGATGATGGGACCCGGAGTCGTGACGGTGAGCCTCCCGCCGTACAGGACGGCCCACGTGGGCGCGGTTCCGATGTTGCTGCCCCCGGTTAACCGGATGGACAACGGGTGCGCGCCGCCGCCGAGTTGGTAGACGGTCGTCACGTCCTTCATCGCCTTGAGGTAGGTCGCGTTGGTCGTGGTGGGCGCCGGATCGATGACGATCTCGAACACCTCACCCGGCGCCACGGCCGCCGGCGCCGTCACGTCGTAGAGGCGCTTGTGCCCATTGATCGGGACCCAGGTGCCGTTCTCCACGGTGCGGCAGTTGAACGCCACCGTCGTCGTGGCCGCCTGGGCCGGCACGGCGCCCGCCACGGTGGCGCCCACGGCGACCACCGTGGCCGCGACCACCGCAGCGAGCTTACCCCTGATAGTCATGCGAGATCACCTTTCCAGCGGATCGACTGTGCGCTACTTGCGCAGAACCTTGATCATGTAGCCGAGGTTGTCGCGCTCCAGGACCGCGACTTTGCCCAACATCTCCTTGAACTCCTCGGCGAACTCCCTACCACCCTTCTCGACGATGAGGTCGTAGTTGTCCGCGAGCACCTGCGGGATGAGTGCCGCGGACCGGTGCAGGTGCGGCGTGGCGTCTTCGGTGCGAACCGTGGTGAAACCGGCCGCCGCGACCATCCGGCCGTACTCCGCCGCCGTGGGCAACGAGTCGACGGTGAACCCCTCCGCCAACGCCTTGCGCTGCTCGTCGGACAGGTCCTCCTTCTCGACGTAGTCGCTGATCGCCAGCGTGCCGCCCGGTTCGAGCACGCGGTGGATCTCCTTGAGCGCGCGCAGCCGGTCCGGCAGGTACATGAGCGTCTCGACGACCCACACCGCGGCGAAGGAGTTGTCGGCGTAGGGAAGTCGGTTCGCGTCCGCCACCTCGAACGCGGCCCGATCGGACACGCCGGCCTCGGCGGCCAGCTCGCGCGCCTTCCTGATCTGCTCGGCGCTGACGTTGATGCCCAGCACCTCGGCCTCGGTGCGCTGCGCGAACCGGATCGCGGGCCTGCCGAAACCGCAGCCGACGTCGAGCAGCCGCTGACCCCGGACGAGGCCGACCTCGTCGATCAGGATGTCGGTGTGCCGCTCCTTGGGGTTGGTCTCGGGGTCCTCGTCGTCGAAGTAGCCGATGTGCAGGTTGAACCCGTTGAGCTGGAAGAGCCAGCTGCGGTCGTCGAAGTAGTCGCCGACCTGCTCGGCGGTCATCGAGATTCCTTCGGTCATGTCAGCGCTCATTTCATCCGGCAACCGGTTGCGTGTCCGCGGCGGTCGTTCACCAGCGGATCCCTCCGTTCACTTCCAGCACGTGGCCGTTGACGTACGAACTGCGGGACGACGCGAGGAACACCGCCGCTTCGGCGATCTCGGCCGCCGTGCCCATCCGACCGCCCGCGAGCTTCGGGCGGAACTTCGACCAGACCGCCTCGTTGGCGGCGAGGTTCTTGCCCATGCCTTCGTCGATGAAGCCGGGCGACAGGCAGTTGACCGTGATGCCGGCTTCCGCGAGTTCGAGCGCGGAGACCTTCGTCAGCATCTCGACCGCGGCTTTCGACGCGCAGTACGCCGATCCGCCCGCCACGGCGTTCGCCCCGAGCACCGAAGACAGGGTGATGATCCGGCCGCCGGGTCCCAGCAGCCCGGCGGCGGCGCGCAGGCAGAGGAACACACCCGTGAGGTTGGTCTCGAAGACCTCGGCCCAGCTCTGGGTGGACAGTTCGGTGACCGGCCCCGGCCTGCTGACCCCGGCGTTCGCGACGAGCACGTCGAGTCGGCCGTACTCGCCGCGGACGAAGGAGAACAGTGCGTCGACCGAGTCCTCGTCCCGCACGTCGACCGGGTGGAACACCACCCGGTCGACGTCCCCGAAAGCACTCTTCGCGACGAGCGCGTCACGGCCCGCGCAGACCACCTGGGCACCCTCGGCGACGAATCGTGCCGTGATGTGCCTGCCCAGGCCGCGAGCCCCGCCGGTGACCACGGCGACCTTCCCGTCCAGCAGCATGTCCCCTCCACGTTTCGGTGCGGTTGTCAGAGGCCGAGTCGACGCGCCACCGAGTCGAACACCTCGGGCGTCGGCGGCAGGTCGTCGATCAGGCCGCGGTAGCGGGCACGCGCTTCGGCGAGTTCGAGCGCGGTCCGGGTGTCGTAGAGCACCCGGTCCAGCCGGTCGAGCACCGAGCGCTCGTCGAAGATCTCGGCGCGGTGCAGCACTTCGGTGAACGGGTTGTCCGCGAGCATCGGCCCGAGCAACCCGTTCCAACTCAGGGGCCACATGTGGAACGCGGGTACCGGCGCCGGGTTCGTTCGCAGCCAGGCCGCCACGGTGGGGGTGAGACCGCCGAACTCCGCGTCGAGCCGCGCCAGGTCCTCCGGGCCTGCCACGTCGAACCCGTTCAGGCACACCACGCCCGGCACGTCCACGAAGACGGCGCGCTCGATCGCGAACGACGGGACGTGGAACGACATGACCGCGTCGGACGCGCCGAGCAGGTCGTCGTACTCCGCCACGGTGTAGTGGGAGAACAGGTGGACCCTGTCCGGCGGCAGCCCTCCGACGTCCTCGAAGACCGGACCGGTGAACACGAAGTGGGTCTGCCCGGGCAGTTGCCGCAAGTAGTGGGTGACCAGTCCGGGCAGCCTGGAGGCCAGCACCTTGGCCGGTCCGCCCGCGTGCCGCGCCATGAGCTGCTGCCACGGCAGCGTCGGCACCATCAACAGCCGATCGCCCTCGCGCAGGCCGAGCGACCGCCGGACCGCGCGCCGGTGCTCGGCGGTCGGCGGTTCGACCGCGAGGGTGGCCCGGTAGGGCTTGCCGGGGCCGTCGCCGGTCACCTGCGGCCTGTTCATCGGTACCGGTTGCAGGTGACAGGGCAGGTCGAGCAGCCGATCGCTCACCTGCGTGCTCTTGCCCAGGATCTCCACCGTGCGGCTGGTGTTGGCGAGGTCGTAGAGGTCCATCGGGATCAGGGGGAGACCGAGCCCGTCGATGAACCACGGGTCGCAGCCGTAGGTGACCTCGAGCGTCATCCAGTGTCCGACGTAGTCGGCCAGGACCACGGCGTCCGGCCGGAATTCGCGGGCGACGTCCTCGACCACCGTGCGGACGGCGGCGCCCATGACGGGGTCGACGAGCGTGTAGGGGAACCCCGCGGCCTTGAGTTGGTCTTCGTTGAACGCGTCGATGACGAAGTGGCACCGCACACCGGCAGCTTCGAGCTGGGTCATCAGGTCCACGCCGAGCGTGGTCTCGTGCAACGTCTTGCGCAGGACCGAGAGGACGAGCAGGCGCATGGCTCCTCCGTGCTGAAGGGCTGGGATCAGCGGGTCGCGACTTCCTCCAGCGCGCCGACCACCTCGGCCGGTACGGGCATGGCGCCGATCTCGGCGGCCAACTCCACTGCCCGCTCCGTGAAGCGGGGAGTGCTCAGGACCTCCTCGGCCGCCGCGGCGATCACCTCGGCGGAATCCTGTTCCGGGTCGACCATCCGCGCGGCACCGTATTCGCTGAGCCGTTGCACGTACCCGACGACGTATGGCAGGTAAGGGACGATGACGTGGGGCACGCCGTGGACCATCCCGCCGAGCGTGGTGTTCCCGCCACCGTGGTGCACGATCAGGTCGCACGTCGGGGCGAGCACGTCGAGCGGCAGCCATCCGGCGCGGGCGTCGCCCGGCAGCGGGTGCAGCCGCTCGGCCACCGCGTCCGGGGCGGCGATCAGGAGCTCGACGTCCAGCTTCGAAGTCTTCTCCACCAACCCGGTGAGGATGTCGAAGTCCCGGTCGAGCCGAACGCGGCTGCCTGCCGACACCAACACCCGCGGTCGGTCCCCCTTGACGTACATCCACGGCTCGACCTGCCGGGGCGTGGCGTACGGCACGTAGCGCATCGGTTGGGCCGCAGGCGCGTCGGCGAGCCGGAGGCTGGGTGGGCAGGTGTCGACGAAGAGGTCCGACCTGGGCATGTCGTACAGACCCAGCTGCTCCAGCTCGGGGCCCAGTTCGGACGCCGCCGCCAAGTCGATCGTGCGGGGCTCTCCCATGTCGACCGCGTGTTTCACGTACGGCACGCCGGCGTGGTGCGCGACCAGCGGGGCGGCGAACGCCAGTGCCCCGCCGACCACGAGATCGGGCTGCCACCGGTCGGCGAACGTGAGCAGGCCGTCGAGGCACGCCGCCGCGTAGCGACCGAAGCACCGGCCGTTGAACAGGTATCGCTCATGAAGATCCTTCGGAATGGGCTGCACCTGCCCGGTCCGGTCGGTCATCATGTCCATCATCGACTGATCACTGATCTTGACTGCGGGCAGGCCGGCCGACGTGATCGTGTCCATCACGTCGAACGGCCCGGCGAGCACCACCTGGTGACCGGCGTTCCTGATCGCCTGCGCCAACGGGATCAGCGAGAAGATCACGCCCGAGGTACCACCGACAACGAACAGAACTCTCATGTCGGCCATGGTTGGCCGTCCCCCTTGTGGACGCCTTGACGGCATCTTGAGGGTTCACCCGGTGCGGACCTTGAGTTCAAGCGTGGTTGAGGTTCTAAGGTGGTCCGACAGGCTGTTCCACGAGTTCATGAGGCGAGTACCCGAGGGGAAACGATGGTGCAACAACCGATCAAGGTCGCCGTGATCATCGGCAGTACGCGCAACGGGCGGTTCGCGCCGACGGTGGCCGAGTGGTTCGTCGGGCGGGCTTCGGCCCGCGACGACGTGCAGGTCGACCTGATCGACCTCCTCGACGCCAACCTCCCCTACACGCTCACCGACTTCGGCGAGACGCCGACCGACGCGGTGACCGCGGTGACGATGCGCCTGGCGGAGGCGCAGGCGTTCGTGATCGTGACACCCGAGTACAACCACAGCTACCCGGTGGCGATCAAGAACCTCGTCGACTGGAACTACGACGTCTGGCAGGCCAAGCCGGTGGCCTTCGTGTCCTACGGTGGGCTCGCCGGTGGCCTGCGAGCCGTCGAGCACCTGCGTCAGGTCTTCGCGGAGCTGCACGCGGTCACGATGCGCGACACGGTCAGCTTCCACGGCGCGTCGGAGCAATTCGGTGCGGACGGCGAGCCCCGTGACCCCGAGCCCTACGCCCAGGCCGCGAGCGTGCTGCTGGACCAGTTGGTGTGGTGGGCGCAGGCGCTCCTGGAGGCGAAGGAGAAGCGGCCCTACAAGGCCTGAACGCGCACGTGACAAGGTCGCCGGGCGAGCGGGGGAACCCCGCTCGCCCGGCGTTTGTCGTCCCACGGGTGGCGATCGCCGCTTGAGCGAAACACCAGGCTGATCTCAAGGGTGCTGCGCGAGTCTGGGTTCCACCGTCGCGTGAGCCGCGTCCGGGCCGAGCCCGACCGACTCCCCGAACCCTGAGGAGTGCTGGTGTCGCAAGAACACTCGGAATTCTACGACTGGTTCGACGAGCGGGCCGCGGCGAGCTACTACCAGGTCACCGTGACGGGCCTGGACCAACTCGACGAGTGGAGCTTCGCGCCGGAGTCCGGTGCGCTGGTGCACCGCACCGGACGGTTCTACTCCGTCGAAGGGATCGAGGTGAGCACCGATCACCGGGAAGTCGACTCGTGGTCGCAGCCGATCATCCTCCAGCCCGAGATCGGCATCCTCGGCATCCTGGTCAAGGAGTTCGACGGCG
Organism: Saccharothrix sp. CB00851; assembly: GCF_001905065.1. Lineage (NCBI taxonomy): Bacteria > Bacillati > Actinomycetota > Actinomycetes > Pseudonocardiales > Pseudonocardiaceae > Saccharothrix > Saccharothrix sp. CB00851. The sequence continues at coordinate 104,066 of NZ_LWLC01000019.1, read as the reverse complement.
TCCCCCACTGCCTGATGCAGGCGAAGATGGAACCGGGCAACATCAACGGGCTCCAGCTTTCACCGACGGTGCAGGCCACCCGCAGCAACTACACGCGCGTGCACCGGGGCAACCCCGTGCCCTACCTCGAACACTTCGTGGCACCACGTGCCGGGCGCGTCGCGTTCGACGCGCTGCAATCGGAACAGGGGTCCTGGTTCCTGAACAAGCGCAACCGCAACATGGTGATCGAGATCGACGACGAGATCCCGGTGCTCGACGACTTCCGCTGGATCAGCGTCGACCAGCTGCGGCAGCTGGTCCGCGTGAAGAACCTGGTGAACATGGACTCCCGGACGGTGCTGTCCGGCATGCCTTCGCTGCGCCGGGGAACACGCGGAGGCCGGGCGCTGCACAGCACCAAGGAACTGCTCAGCTGGTTCACCGAGGCCAAGGCGCGGTACCGCCTCGACCGCAGGATCGTCCGGCTCCCGGAAGTGAAGAACTGGCTCGTTTCCGGGAACAAGATCTCGCACGAGCAGAACCGGTTCTTCGACGTGATCGGCGTGCAGGTGGAGACGAACAGCCGTGAGGTGACCGCCTGGTCGCAGCCGATGTTCGCGCCCACGTGCCCGGGGGTCATCGCATTCCTGTGCAAGCGGATCAACGATTCGACGCACCTCCTCGTCCACGCCCGGACCGAACCCGGCACCGCCGACGTCGTCGAGATGTCGTCGACCATCAACTGCTCCCCCGGGAACTACGAGGGGTTGCCGCCGGAGCGCCATCCAGCCTTCATGCACGAGGTACTGTCCGCGCCGCCGGAGCGGGTCTTGGTCGACGTGGTGCACTCGGAAGAGGGTGGCCGGTTCTACCACGCCGAGAACCGGTACCTGCTCGTCGAGGCGGCGGAGGACTTCCCGACGGAGGTGCCGCCCGACTACACGTGGATGACGGTCGACCAACTGCTGGACTTCGTGCAGTACGGCAACCACGTCAACGTCGGTGCCCGGTCACTGCTGACCTGTATCGCCCGATGATCGACGGACGCCTGTTCAGGGACGTGCTGAGCCAGTACCCGAGCGGGGTCACGATCGTGACCACCCGCGACGGGAACGGCGTGCCGCGGGGGTTCACCGCCAGCGCATTCTGCGCCGTGTCGCTGGATCCGCCGCTCGTTTGCGTGTGCCTGGCGCGGTCGGCCCGCTGCCACCCGGCGTTCGCCGGCACGGACACGTTCGTGGTCAACTTCCTGCGACCGGAACACGTCGATCTCGCGTCGGTCTTCGCCGGTCGGGACGTGGACAAGTTCGCGCACGGCGGGTTCGCCGGCGACGGGGCCTCCGCGGTCGCCGTCGACAACGCCCTGGCGGTGCTCGTGTGCTCGGTGCACGCCCGGTTCGAGGCGGGCGACCACACGATGTTGATCGGCGCGGTGCGTTCGGTCGACTCGTCCCCCGGCGAGCCCTTGGTGTTCCACGGCCGCAGGTTCCGCCGCCTCACGGAGTTGGAATGCTGACCCCGCGACCGCTGCGACTGGGTGTCCTCGGCTGTGCGGACGTGGCCCGCCGCCGGATCCTGCCCGCCGTGCTCGCGTTGCCCGAGGTCGAGTTGGTCGCGCTGGCCAGCAGGGATCTCGCCAAGGCGCGGGCGTTCAGCCGGGAGTTCGGGGGTGAAGCCGTCGAGGGTTATCAGCGCGTGCTGGCGCGTGACGACGTCGATGCCGTGTACGTGCCCCTGCCGTCCGGACTGCACGCCGAGTGGGTCAGGGCCGCGATCCACGCCGGGAAGCACGTGCTGTCCGAGAAACCCCTGACGACGAACCTCGCCGAGACCCGCGAGCTCGTGGCCCTCGCACGCTCGGCGGGGGTCGTGCTGCGAGAGAACTTCATGTTCGTTCACCACTCGTCGCACCAGCGGGTGCGGGAGATCCTCGACAGCGGGGTGCTGGGCGCGTTGCGGTCGTTCTCCGCCACGTTCACCATTCCGGCCCGCCCCGCCGGCGACATCCGCCACCGGCGGGAACTCGGCGGAGGTGCGCTGCTCGACGTCGGTGCGTACCCGCTTCGCGCCGCACAGCTGTTCCTCGGCCCCGAGCTGACCGTCGTCGGCGCGGCACTGCACGAGGACGAGGTGCTGGGCGTCGACATCGGGGGTGCCGTCCTCCTCCGACGCGACGACGGCGTCACCGCACAGCTCACGTTCGGGCTCGACCACCGCTACACGTCGGGCTACCGGCTGCTGGGCAGCGTCGCCGAACTCTCGGCGAGTCACGTCTTCACCCCCGGCGCCGACCATCGACCGGTGATCCGCGTCGAAGGGCAGGACCGGCACGAGGACCACGTCCTGCCGGCCCAGGACCAGTGCGTGAACGCGGTCAGGGCCTTCGTACGAGCTGTGCTGGAGGGACCGCGCACGGACGACTCGATCGTCGCGCAGGCCGCGCTGGTCGACCGCAGCAGGTTCCTCGCGCAGGGCCACGTCGGCGTGCGGGTCGCAAACGAGCCGTTACCGGAGAGGGCATAACATGGTTGACAGGCAGCACCTCTTGGACCTGGTCCGCGAGTACCACCTCGACGAGGAGACGAAACCGTTCCGGCCGGGCGAGACCCAGCTCCTGGCCTCGGGTGCGACGCTCGTGGCCGACGACCGGGTCGCGCTCGTCGAGGCGGCTCTGGACCTGCGCATCGCCGCCGGTTGGCACGCCCGGCAGTTCGAGCGCCGGTTCGCGCAACTGTTCAAGCTGCGCAAGGCGCACCTCACCAATTCCGGGTCGTCCGCGAACCTGCTCGCACTCAGCGCGCTGACCTCCCCGCAGCTGAAAGAGCGCCGCCTGCGGCCCGGCGACGAGGTCGTCACCGTGGCGGCCGGGTTCCCGACCACCGTCAATCCCATCGTCACCAACGGCATGGTCCCCGTGTTCGTCGACATCGAACTGGGCACCTACAACACGACCCCCGAACGAGTCGAGGAGGCGATCGGGCCGCGGACCCGGGCGATCATGATGGCGCACTCGCTCGGCAACCCCTTCGACGCCGCGGAGATCGCCCGGATCGCGCGTGAACGGGGGTTGTTCCTGGTCGAGGACAACTGCGACGCCGTCGGCTCGACCTACCGCGGACAGCTCACCGGCACCTTCGGCGACCTGTCCACCACCAGCTTCTACCCGGCACACCACATCACCATGGGTGAAGGCGGCTGCGTGGTCACCGACGACCTGGCACTGGCCAGGATCGTCGAGTCCATGCGCGACTGGGGGCGCGACTGCTGGTGCGAGCCGGGCGAGGACAACAAGTGCCTCAAGCGGTTCGACCACCAGATGGGCAGCCTGCCGCACGGCTACGACCACAAGTACATCTTTTCCCACGTCGGGTACAACCTGAAGGCGACCGACCTCCAGGCCGCGCTGGGGCTCACCCAGTTGGCGCAGTTGCCCGAATTCGGCGCCATCCGGCGACGCAACTGGGCGAGGCTGCGCGAGGCGCTCGACGAACTCCCCGGCCTGCGGCTGCCCGAGGCGACGCCGGGCAGTGATCCCAGTTGGTTCGGGTTTGTGATCACCGTGGAACCGGACGCGGGGTACACCCGCAAGGCGCTGGTCGAATTCCTGGAGGGACGACGGATCAGCACCCGGCGCTTCTTCGGCGGCAACCTCACCCGGCATCCCGCCTACGCGGACGTCGACTACCGGATCAGTGGCTCACTGGACAACAGCGACGTCGTCACCGAGCACACCTTCTGGGTGGGCGTGTACCCGAGCCTCACCACCGAGATGATCGACTACATCGCCGAGACGATCACCGAATTCGTGTGGAAGAACCGCTGAGGTACAACACGAGGGCACCGGGCTGGGGATCGGCGTCGATCCCCAGCCCGGTGCCGGCCGGGTCAGCGGAGCAGTTGCTGATGGGCCTGTTGGGTCTCGGGTGCCGGATCAATACCCAGTTCGGCCGCCAGGGTGCCCCGGAGGATCTGGTACACCTGCAACGCGTCGCCACGTCTGCCGCTGCGGTCCAGCGCCACCATCAGCATTCGGTGAAGCCATTCATCGGACGGGTAGAGGGTGGTGAGCGAGCGCAGCTCCGGAATGAGCTCACGGTGCAGGTCGAGTTCGAGTTCGGCCTCGATCGCGGATTGGAGCGTGTTGCGGCGTTCTTCTTCCAGTTTCACCACGTGAGCTGAAAGATGAGGCCCGAGTTTGACGTTGAGCAGCGGGTGCTCGATCCATAACGACAGTGCGGCCCGCAAGCTTTGTGACGCTGCGGTGAACCTTCCCCGGGCCAGGTGCTCGCGTCCCTCCTGGCGCAGGTTCCAGAAATCCTGCAGGTCCAGCTGACCGGGCTCCACCCGGAGCAGGTAGCCGGGGGATTGGGTGACCAGCATGGCCGAGCTCTCGGCCACCAGGTTCTCCCGCTCGATGAGCTTGCGCAGCTGGCAGATGTACGTGTGGATCGTGGTCACCGCACTTCGCGGACCGTGTTCGCCCCACAGTTCCTTGATCAAGGACCTCGTCGGCACGACCCGGTTGGCGCGCACGAGCAGTAGTGCGAGGACCTGGAGGACCTTGGGTGTCCTCGGCGCACAATCGCGGAATCCGTTGATTACCTGTAATGAACCCAATGTCTGGAACCTGATGTTGCCTGTACTGCCTCTCTCGCTTGTGGCGGGTAGCTCCATCGCGTGCGACACAAATCCTCCCCAGAGATGTGTGTGCGTGCATGACTTTGCGGCGGCGACTCGTGCCTACCGCTCATCCACGACATTCGAGCGCCACGTGCACGTGAATGGTCAATCTGTCGCCAATAATGAACGTTAGCATGAGTGAACTGTCCGCCACAACATCGATCGCGCCATGCCGACAGACGTGCTACCACTTCCCGGTGTCGAATCCGATCACTATGTTGACGTACCACGCAAATCCGGGCATGAGGAAGCAGGCTGATTCGACGGCAAGGCACGCCGAATCAGTCGATACCTGCCAGGACGGCACAGTGCGCAGTGCCCCGGACCGCTCGGGTGATCACTCTCGCCCGACACCGCGGGCTGACAAGATGAAATTCCCCACCAGCAAGCATGAACATCCCCCAGGACGTCGAGTCGCAGGCCGCATCGACGATGCAGTGGCGTCGTGCCATTGAATCGGAAAATCGGCAACAGAGACACATCCGACCGGGTGAAACCCGGACAACAAGTCGCCATGACCGAGAGTATTGTCGCAGGCCGCATCAAACATGAGGCGGCAACGGAGATCAAGTCACGCTCAACGGGCCGCTCAGGTGTACGCGTTGCGCGACCAGTGCCGCCATCCTGACCCGCGGTGACGTCGTCGGATGGTCGCGTTGGGCACAGTCGGACCTCGTCCACCCACTCCGTAGCCGGGTGTCCTGATCACCGCGGGGTGACGTCGGTGCAGTCGACCGCCTCGTCCGGCAGTCGGCCGGTGGTCAGGAACGTCACCGTCGCCTCGTCCACGCATGGGGAGCCCTGGCCGTAGACGTAGTGCCCGCCGTTGTCCGCGCCGACGAAAGCCGCTCGCTCGCCGAGGACCTCGTACAGCCCGAGGCCGTCCTCCCACGGTGTGGCGTTGTCCCTGCGGTTTTGCAGGATCAGGGTGTTGCGCGGTCCGTCGTCGGTGACGCGAACGGGCTCTTCGACCGGCTTCGGCCAGAACGCGCACGCCCAGATGTTGGCGGGCATCCCGGCGGTGAGCGGCCAGGACGCGCGGTCCTCGGCGGTGCGGCGGGCGTACCCGTCGACGTCATCGGGCCACTGCGCGTCACCGCAGGTCAGTGCCAGGAACATGGTGGCCTGGTTGTCGGCAGGCACACCCGGGGTCGGCGGCGGTGCGGTGAACACCTGCCGCAGCACCTGGCCGTCCGCCTCGGTGAGCACGCCGTCGGCCAGCCCCACGGCGGCCTTCCAGAACCGCGCGAGCACCGGCAGGGTTTCGTTGTCCAACAGGAGGCTGTAGGTGACGGTGCGCAGCATCGAACCCGTCAGGGCCAGTGGGGTGCCGGGGACGGGCGTGGGGGTGCGGTCGAGGCGGTCGGCGAGTGCGAGGTACTTCCGGGTCACCTCGTCGACGGTGTCGCCCAGTCCGAGCGTGGCGTGCTGCGCCGCGGCGACCCTTGCCGCGTCCGGGAAGCGTTCCGACATGGCCTTGCCCCAGTTGTCCGTCGCGTCGGCCCAGACCTTCCGGGGGTCGACGTTGCCCTCGAGGACCACCCGGTCGGCGCGCTCGGGGAACAGTGACTCGTAGACCGCGCCGAGGTACGTGCCGTAGGACTGGCCCCAGTAGGAGATCTTCTCCTCACCGAGCGCCGTGCGGATGCGGTCCATGTCGCGGGCGGTGTTGGCGGTCGTGAAGTACCGGAGCTTCTCGCCGGCGTTCGTCGCGCACCGTTCGGCGTCGGTGCGGGCGTGGTCGACGTTCGCGGTGATCGAGCCGTCCGCGGCCGGGTACGGGAAGAGGCCGGCGAGAGACGGGTCGTCGAGGCCGCAGCTCTGCGGGGTGCTGTGCCCGACCCCACGCGGGTCGAAGCCGATCAGGTCGTAGGCCGTCAACACAGACGGCGGCAGGGTCGGAGCCACGACACCCGGTGTGTCCAGGCCGGGCAACGCCGGTCCGCCGGGGTTCAGCAGCAGGACGCCGCGGCGGTCGCCGGGCTTCGCCGCCGGCAGCTTCGAGACGGCCACCTCGATCTTCTCGCCACCGGGGTTGCGGTGGTCGAGCGGAACCTCGACCGTTGCGCAGGTGAGCCGGGGGTCGCGACCGGCGCCCTCGGCCGACGCCGGGCAGGCGCCCCAGGCGATGGGCGACGTGGCGGGCGCCTCGGTGACGACCGGTGCCGCGTCCTCACTCGTCGCGTCCTCTTCCGAGGCGGCGGTACAGGCCGCCACCGAGGCGACGGCGAGCGCCACCGCGATCACCACCCCGGTGAAGTTCCGGGGGATACCGGCTCCCGCTGACCGTTGCATTGTCTTCAACGCCCTTGCCCTCCAGTTCTCGGCGCGCCGCGACGCGCTGGCACCGTCGCGAGCGAACCTATGGAGAACCTCGACGCTGCGAATCCCCTCGGTGTGGACACTTCTCTGTAGTCCTCACGGGGGACAGGACGGCCCGCGGCCGACTGGCCGTCACCTGATGCGTGGTCACGGCGACGGCGTCTCGAGCGGTACGGAGCTCAGGCGCTCGGCGTCGTCAGGCGGCGTGGCCGCACCGAGGTCAGGGCCTCGATCCCGAACACCAGGGCGGGCAACACGAAGGAGACACCGGGTCCGAGGCCGAGCACCAGTCCCCAGGCTGCCATCGCCAGTTCCACGACCGTCGTGACGAACGCGACGGCGCGGCCGGTGAGGTCCGAGACCGCGACCGCCGCCGCGGCGACCAGCGGCACCCCGAGCAGGTACGCCGTGGCGCTCCCGCTGTCGGCAGCCAACACCGGCCCGGGGCCTGCCGCGGTGTGCCCAGACGGCGGCCGGCAGCGCGTCGTCCTCGGGGCCGGCCGCGGGTGGCGCGGCGGGCTCGGGCGGCAGCGCCCCGGCCGGCTCCTCACGCCGGGCCTGGCGTGCTTCGAGCATGTTCAGGCAGACCCTGGCGACGACCGTGGTCAGCCACCCGTCCGGGTTCTCCACCTGGTCGGTGTCGGCGCGGCTGACCCGCAACCAAGCCTCCTGCACCGCGTCCTCGGCGTCGCCGGCGGAGCGGAGCATCCGGTAGGCCAGCGCGCGCAGCCGGTCCTGGTGCTCGGCGAACCGCTCGCTCAGCCAGTCCTGTTCGACCATCTGTCACATTCCTCCGGCCGGGCCTGTCATCCGGGTTGACCGGCGACGCCAAGTGGCCCACGCCCCTACCGCGCGGCCTCCCGACAGCGCCCGGCCATGCCGCACCGTGCCTGCTCGCCCGGCCGCGTCGTGCTGCCCGGTTGCGCGGTGTCCGCTCGGTCCCGCCGCGTCGGCCCGGTTACACCACCCCGCCCGCCGGCACCACCCGCCCGCCAACACCACCCGCCCGCCCGGCCACGCCTCGCCGTCCGGGTTCCCGCTGTGCGGCCTGCCCGGTGCGCCTGGCCGCCGGATCCCGCCCGGCCGCTGGATCACCCGCCTGGCCGCCCGATCACACTCAGCCCGCCCGACCCCCGAACGCCCGCCGGATCACGCTCGGCCACCCGACCAAGCCCGGACTCGTGGGCGCGTGGTCGTGCCGGAGTGCGGGTCACCCGGCCGTGGGTGTGGGCGGGCGAGGTGGGGGTGCCGGTTTTATCGTCGGGTTAGGAGGTCCACGTGGTCGAACAGGTCGGACGCGGGGCACAGCGGGCCGTCGTCTCGGTGATCATGCTCGGGATGCTGCTCGCCGCCCTCGACCAGACGATCGTGGCGACCGCCCTCCCGACCATCGTCAGCGACCTCGGCGGCGGCGGGCACCTGTCCTGGGTGGTGACCTCCTACCTGCTCGCCGAGACGATCATGACCGCGCTGATCGGCAAGTTCGGCGACCTGTTCGGCCGCAAGCGGGCGTTCCTGAGCAGCGTCGCCCTGTTCCTGGTCGGCTCGTTCCTGTGCGGCTGGGCCGACTCGATGACGTGGCTCATCCTGGCCCGCGCGGTGCAGGGACTCGGCGCCGGCGGCCTGATGGTGACCTCCGCCGCCGTCATCGCCGACGTCGTGCCGCTGTCCGAACGCGGCAAGTACCAGGGGTTCATCGGCGCGGTGTTCGGCGTGGCCACGGTGGTCGGGCCGCTGCTCGGCGGCCTGTTCGTGGACCACTTGAGCTGGCGCTGGGCGTTCTACGTGAACCTGCCGCTGGGCGTGGTCGTGCTGGCCGTCGGCGCGTTCGCGCTCCCCGGCGTGCGCGGTGCGGGCCGGCCGAAGATCGACTACCTGGGCATCCTGCTCATCGGCCTGGCCGCGACCGGCCTCACGCTCGTCACCAGCTGGGGTGGTGTCGAGTACCCGTGGGCGTCGCCGACGATCATCTGGATGGCGATCGGCTCGGTCGTCACGCTCGCCCTGTTCGTGTTCGTCGAGACCCGGGCCGCGGAGCCGATGCTGCCCATGCGGCTGTTCCGCGGCCGCGTGTTCACCGTCTGCACGGTGCTGAGCTTCGTGGTCGGGTTCGCCATGCTCGGCGGCGTCACGTTCCTGCCGACCTACCTGCAGTACGTGCACGGCGCGTCGGCCACCCAGTCGGGCCTGGAGATGCTGCCGCTGGTCGTCGGCCTGCTCATCGCCTCGATCACGACCGGCAACGTGATCAGCAAGACCGGCCGCTACCGCGTGTTCCCGCTCGTCGGCAGCCTGCTCATGGTCGCCGGGCTGCTCCTGCTGTCGCGGTTGGAGCCCGAGACCTCGTTCTGGCAGGCATCGACGTACATGCTCGTGCTCGGCCTGGGCGTCGGCATGTGCATGCCGGTGGCGATGGTGGTCGTGCAGAGCACCAGCAGCTACGAGGACCTCGGCGTCGCCACCTCCGGCGTGAGCTTCCTGCGCACGCTGGGCAGCTCGTTCGGGGTCGCGGTCTTCGGCACCGTCTACGCGAGCAACCTGCCGGGCAACCTGGCCGCCGCGATCCCACCGGGCGTCGACCCCGCCGCCGCGGCGAACGTGCAGGCCCTGCACGCCCTCCCGGACCAGCTCAAGGCCCCGATCATCGCCGCCTACGCCGACACCCTGCACACCGTGTTCCTGGCCGCCGCCCCCGTCGCCGCGGTCGCGTTCCTGGTCGCCCTGTTCCTGAAGGAAGTCCCCCTGCGCGACACCGCCCGCGCCGCCGCCACCGAGGTGGGCGACAACTTCGCCGCGCCGCAGACGTCCGACTCCGAGCAGGAGTTGGAGAAGCTGGTCGCCCTGATCGTCAACCGCGAACGTCGCGACCCCACACCGGACGTCCTGCGCGAGTCGAACGTCCCGCTCACCCACGCCCAAGCGTGGCTGGTGGTCAAGGTGTTCCGCCAAAGCCTCGACCACGGCCACGCCACCCTCGAACGCCTGGCCGACGCCACCCACGTCCCGCCGGGCATCTTCGAACCGGTGGCACGCCAACTCCAGACCAGGGGCTACCTCACCGAAGCCCAAGGCGAATACCGCTTCACACCCCAGGGCACCGAGGTGTTCACCGACCTGGTCGCCGCCTGGCGCCGCTGGCTGCTGGTCAAGCTCACCGACTGGAACTGCGACGACCCCGAGTTCACCGACGCGGTCGACCGAGTCGCCACCACCCTGACCACCTCGGGCCGCGCCCTGACCACCGCCCATCACACCACCGTGGGCTGACCGCATTTTGCGGACAATGCCCCTACCTACTGTGTAAGAGTGACGGCTGGGAGTCGCGGTTCTCTCAGGTGGGCGGCCGCGGTGCGCCGACCGTGGAACAGGGGGACGGTCACATGGTCGTGGACCAAGGTGTGAACACCCAGTTGCGGTTACAGGGTGAGATCGTCGCTTCGCTGGAGCGCTGCGAGAGCCTGCGCGCCGAGCGGGGGCGCACCGAGCTGGTGAGCGTGCTCTCCGACGTGCTCGGTGAACCGGTGTCGTTGGAAGGACCGGAGGTCCACCTCCAGTTCGTGAGCCTCGTCCGGTGGTGCTGTCGTCGCCCGGGTGGCTTGCACCAGATGGTCGATTGCCTCAGGTTGCTGGAACCACACTCGCCCGAGATCGCCCGACTGGTCGAACTGGGGGACGAGTGGGCCGCCTACCGGGCGCTGCCGACGGGGGACTGGGACCGGTTGGCCAAGGCCTTGCGGTCGGTGCGGTTGTCCGACGACCCGTTCGAGGAGCGGCGGGAACTGCGCCGCCTGGCCGACGTGGCCACCGACGGGCACTGCGACGACCTGCCCGTGCGGTGCCGCTCCGTGTGGTCGCTGTTCCTGCACCTCGCCGACCACAACGCCGGTTCGGGCGCCCTGCCGCCCGCCATGGTGCTGGTGGACTGCCTCGCCGGACGGCTCGAGGACAGCGCCCTGGCGGCCGAGTTGCGCCGCTACAACTGGAGGTTGGCGGAGAAGTTCGAGGTGACCGATCTGGTCGAGCAGGCCCGGTGGCGCAACGAAACCGAGGCCGACGACGATGACTCCGATGTGGTGCACCTCGTCTTCGAAGTCGACCCGGACCCGGTCGACCAGGCCAAGGTGGTGCTCTCGCACTGGCTGAGCTGGAAGGGCTCGGGCTGGCACGGCCGCCGCCGCGGTGACGCCGCGATCCGGCGGGACGACCTCGAAGCGGAGGTCGACCGCGTCATCGCGGAGCTGGAGGCCGAGCTGGGCGTCACCCCGGATGCCGAACGGGTGAGCTCGATCGTGGTCGAGTTCGCGCTGCCGTGGGAGATGATCAACACCGCGGTCGAGTTCTGGCCGAAGGCCTCTCCCTCCGATGTCAGCGTGCCATTGGCGGTCGACCACCCGGTGCTGGTGCGAAGCCTGGAGCGGACGCGGGCGCAGCGGTACTGGCTGGTGTGGAAGCAGCGCTGGAGCGCGATCTCGGGCGAGGCAGCGCGGCCGTACTGGAGCCGGACCAACGGCGGCTGGGACCTCACCGGCATGGCGGTGGAGCTGAACGACACCTCGATCGTGTCACTGGTGCTCAGCGAACCCCCCGGCGACCGCCGCGGCCGGGCCTGGCACGAGGCCGCGATGGCGTTCAGGGCCGGGATACCGATCATCATCTGGGACCGGGAGGACTGCTCCAGCAGCCACTTCCACGAGGCGGTGACCCGGTTGTTCGCCGCGGGCGAAGTGCGTCGGTTGCCGGATCGGTTGGCCCAGTTGCGCCGCGAAGCACTGCTCGCGAATGACTCGGATGGGCCGCACGCGGGCCGCAGTCTTGCCGTATTGTGGGACGATGCGGAGCGTCTACCGGAACCCCTGACCTCGGGCTGGGGTTCGCAGGGAGGTATCTGAGCCATGCCCGGCCGGCACGCACTCGATACCAGACGCACATTGGTTTCTAATTCACCTGATCGGCTTAGGTGGGTGCTCACTCGAAACGGTGAGAGGGCGGCCGATTCCACAACACCCATCCGATTATGGACGTCGTTCGGAATCGATTCACTTCGCCACCGCGCACTGATGCCGAGGTCGGGCGCCGAGTTCGTGACCAAGCTGTGGTCCCCTGATTCCAGGGCACACTGGCATGAATCGGCTCACAGACCCGAGCCCGGTTGTCGTGCCCGCACCGAAAGGATGTGACGGTGCGCGCCGACCCGGAGGACATCGCCACGGGCGCCGCCGCAGGTCCGGACACCCACGAGTGGACGGCGGACGGGCTGCGGGAAGTGCTCGCGCCCCTGCTCGGCCAGTCCCGCGACCTCGTGGTCGCCGTCGACGACGGTCCGGGGATGTCGATCTGGACGTCGACGGTCGAGTCCTTCACCCGCGCGCTCGCCGAATCGGGTGTTTTCGGTGAGGTCGCGGTGTGCGCTCTCACGGCCGGCGACAGCGGTCAGGTCGTGCTGCGCGGCTCCGGCGGGGGCAGTCCGCCGGACCTGAAGGGTTCCGGTCGGCGCCTGGTGATCGCGCTGACCGACGCCGTCGACCCGGCCTGGCGGCTGGGTGGGGCGTGGGCGGCGCTGCGCGAGCTGGGCGCCGCGCACTCGGTGGCGGTGGTGAGCCCGCTGTCGTGGTGGGCGGCCTGCCGCACCGGCCTGGACCTGCACCGGCTGCGCCTCAAGGCGTCCGAGCCGGGCGCGCCGAACCACTTCCACGAGTGGGAACCGCAGGTCGACGTGCCCGGGTTGTACGACGACCTCGGCGACGTGGTGCCCGTCTCGTTCGTCGAGCTCGCCCCGGCGGGTCTGCGCGAGTGGTCCACCCTCGCCGCCGCGTCCGGGTGGGCGAACCTGGGCGCGGCCCTCGTGCCCGTCCGGCCGGACCCGGCGACCGAGGCGTCGGTGCGCCCATCGGGTGACATGGCCTTCAGCGTCGCGGACCTCGTCGCGGCGTACCGCACCACCGCCTCGAAGGTGGTCTTCGACCTGGCCGTCCACTTGGCCGCCGCACCGCTGGAGGTGCCTCTCCTCCTCCGCATCCTCGAACTCCTGCACCCGGAGGCCGGGCGTTCCGCCCTTTCGGAATTCCTCGGTGGCCCGCTGGTTGCGATCGCGCCCCAAGGGTCCGCCGACGGTGAAAGCCGAGTGAAGTTCGGTTTTGTGCGTGAAGGTATCCGCGAGGAACTGCTCGCGCACGGCCGCCGTATCGACACCGAGCGGGTGCGCAAGGTGGTGCGCCATTACCTGGACGAACACCAACCGGGGGTGGCGGCGTTCGAATCGCCGCTCGACGGGGAACCGGTATCGGTCGCTGTGACCATTGTCCCGCCGCACCTCGCAGAAGCGGAGCGGGCGATGCGAAGGGCCTGGTCAGGGGCGCACCTGCGCAATTCAAAGTCATTCGGGGACCCCGCGGTCGAGGTGCCCCCGGCGATCGGGAATGATGATCCGGGCGGAGATATACCGCCTGATGAACGTTACCGAACACGTGTTCGCGAGGGCACGGTCGTTGTCGAGCGAATTGCAGGAGGAGTAGAGGTGACTGCCGTCGAGCAGGAAGAAAGGAGAAGGACTCTCGCATCGCCCGTCTTCGGCGGAGTGCCGCCGAGGAACGCCAACTTCACCGGGCGGGCGGACCTCCTCCAAGAGCTCGAACGGCGTCTGGTCCGGGGTGGAACCGCGGCGGTGCTGCCCGAAACGCTCCACGGCATGGGTGGTGTGGGAAAATCGCACCTGGCCATCGAGTACGCTTACCGCAACCGCGCGAACTTCGACCTGATCTGGTGGGTGCCCGCGGAGCGGTCGGTCAAGATCGTCAACTCGCTGGTGGAACTGGGGCAGCGGCTGGAACTCCCCGTCGGCTCCGAGGCCAACGTGGCGGTCCAGCAGGTGCTCGACGCCCTCCGCAGCGGCAACCACCCCAAGGTGCCGACCAACTGGTTGCTCATCTTCGACAACGCCGACAGCCCGGACGCCGTGCAGCAGTACCTGCCGACAGGTGGCACCGGGCGCATCCTGGTCACGTCGCGCAACTCGCAGTGGCTGAGCGTCGCGCGACCGCTCGAGGTCAACGTCTTCCAGCGCGCCGAGAGCGTGCAGTTGCTGCGGCGGCGCGACCCGGAACTCAGCGAGGAGGACGCCGACCGCCTGGCCCAGGCGTTGGGCGACCTGCCGCTGGCGATCGCGCAGGCGGCGGCGTGGCGGGTGGAGACGGGCATGCCCGCCGCCGAGTACCTGGAACTGCTCGCCGAGAAGCAGTTGGAACTGCTCAACGTCACCACGACCCTCGACTACCCCGAGTCGGTGGCGGCGATGTGGGACCTGTCCCTCAGCGAGCTCAAGCGCAAGAACCCGTCGGCGTTGCGATTGCTCCAGGTGTGCGCGTTCCTGGCACCCGAACCGATCAACCGCAAGATGTTCAGCTACAGCCGCAACATCACCGACGTGCCCGCCGAGCTGTCCCGGGTCCTGCGCGACAGCCTGCGGCTCAACGAGGCCATCCGCGACATCAACCGCTTCGCACTGGTGCGCGTGGACCACCGCACCAATTCCATCGAGCTGCACCGCCTCGTCCAATCCGTGCTCATCAGCCAGATGAGCGAGGAAGAACGCGTGACCATGCGCAACGCGGCGCACCTGATGTTGGCCGAGAACGACCCGGAGACACCGGAAGAGCCGGAGAGCTGGCCGACGTACGTGGATCTGAGCGCGCACCTGGCCGCGTCGAAAGCCTACGAGAGCGATGCCGAGCAGGTCCGGACGTTGCTCTACAACCAGGTCCAGTTCCTCTACCGGTGGGGCGAGCACAAGCGCAGCGTCGAGCTGTCCGAGCAGATCTACAAGATGTGGGTCGACAGGCTGGGCGAGGACCACCAGTGGACCTTGAGGATGGGCCGCTGGTACGGCTTCATGCTCTGGGTGCAGGGCCGCTACGCCGAGGCCACCCCATTGAACGCGGACCTGCTCGAACGTCACCGCCGCACCTTCGGCGAGGAGCACGAGGAGACGATCCTGGCGATCAGCCAGGTCGCGGCGGACAAGCGGGCGGAGGGCGACTTCGTCGGCGGGTTGGAACTGTCGAAGCGCAACTACGACATCTGCGTCCGCTACCTCGGGGACGAGGATCCGACGACCCTGCGCGTCGCGCACAGCCTCGGGGTGAACCTGCGCCTCGTCGGTGACTTCACCGCCGCCATCACCCTCGACGCGGACACCTGGGACCGCCGGATCCAGATCTACGGTCAGGACCACGAGGTGTCGCTGCTGACGCAAGTGGGCCTCACGATCGACAAGCGGGAGCTGGGCAACTACCGGGAGGCGTGCGCAGAGCACGAGGAGATCGTGCGCACGTACGCACGGCGCAGCCAGGGACGACCCCTCAACCCGGCGTGGCTGCGCGCCCTGCGGCACTTGGCGGTCATGCGCCGCAAGGCCGGTGACCACGAAGGCGCGATGAGTGCGGCGCAGACCGCGTTCGACGGGCTGCGGTTGAGGTACAACCTCGACCACGCCGACACGCTCGCCGCAGCGTTGGCTCGCTCCATCGAGCTGAGGCACCTGGGTCGACTGGAGCAGGCCAAGCAGCTCGGCCAGGACTCGCTGACCAGGTATGAGCGGACGCTGGGGCCGACCCACCCGCACACCCTGTCCGCGGCCGTCAACGTGGCCATCCTGCGCAGGCTGATGGGCGACGCCGAGGGCGCGCTCGAACTGGACAAGACGACGTTGGCCAGTTTCCGCACCCGCCTGGGTGGCGACCACCCGTCCACCTTGGTCACCCGGATCAACCTCGCCAGCGACCTGTACGAGTCAGGCGACGCGCAGGGTGCCCACGACGTCGATGTCGAGGTGCTCAGCCGTGCCACGGAGATCCTGGGCGCCGATCACCCGACGACGTTGGCGTGCCAGGTGAACCTCGCACACGACCTGCGTGCGCTCGGGCGCACGGAGGAGGCGGACGCGCTGCACCGGCGAGCGGTGGCCATGCTGAGCGAACGCCTCGGGCCACATCACCCCGCGGTGTCCGAGTTGAGCGATCCCCGTGTTCGAGCGAACTGCGACATCGACCCCATGCCGCTCTAGCCGTCCGCTCCGAGCCATGCGGCGAGGCGTTCCACGTCGGGCGCCTCGCCGGTGAGCGCCAATTCGTTGCGCACGGCGCGGACGACGTCGGGGCGTTCCAGCAAGGTCTTCGAGGCCGCACCGGGAGACAGGGCGCGCACCGCGAGCCCGAAGCCGGACCACGTTCCCGGTCGGTTCGAGCCTTCGGCGAGTTCCGCCGCGTAGAGCGCGTGCGCCCGGTCGTGCTCGCCCGCCACGAGGGCGAAATCCGCCTCGGTCAGGTCCGTGGCGATCTGGCGGATCTCGTCCGGGGGGTCCGAGGACATCGCGTCGAACTCGCCGCGGTCGGAGAGCAGGACTCGCGTGAGGATCGCCTTGGCGTCCAACCTGGGCGGAGCGCTATCAGCCACCACGACCGGAGCCGGCCCGGGGATCGGTGCCGACTCGCCCGCGCGCCAGCGCTCGACGCACTCGAGCACGTGCGCCCGCGCTGGGCGCAGGTGGGATACGCGCCATGCCGCGCGGTGGTCCTGGGCGGCCGTCTCGGCGGCCGCCAGTACCGTCGCAGGCACTGAGTCCTCGGTCAGGGCGGCCAGCCGCTCCGCCAGGCGGGTCGCGAACCTCCGTCCCGCCTCGGTCAGTGACGGGCGGCGACGCAGTGTGCCGAGCGCTTCGGTGACCTGCATGCGGACCAGCGCGAACTCGAAGTGCGCCAAGGCGGCGTCCGATCCGGTCAAGTGCTCGCGTCGCCGATGTCGCTGCCAGAACTCGGCGACCGCCAGGAAAGCGTTTACCCCTTGGTACAGGCCGGACACGGGGCGAGGATCGTCGCGCCACGGCGCGTAGCACGTGGCGGACGGGTCCACGCTGGTGAGCGGCACGACGTGGCCGATCGCGTTCAGCTTGCTGTGCTGGTACTCGTGCACCATCGTCACGGCCAGCTGAGCACCGTCGTGCGGTTCGGAGATGATCGCGGCGCCGTAGCCGTCGCTGACCGATCCGCTGTGCGGCCGGAAGCGGTACGCCGCCGGGCGTGGCGTGATCACCGACAGCCCCCTGGCCAGCTCGCGCGCGCGGTGCGGGTGGTCCTGCTCCAAAATCGCCCACGCGTCGGTGAAGGCCGCGTTCCACCGGTCGGCTGATGAATCCGGCAATGGATCGGGCTGCTCGGGAATCGTCAATCCCCGGTACGGCCCCGTGTCGTCCAGCTGGATGCGCGGTGCGGTGCCGCCCACCTCGCCGCCAAGAATGTGGATCGGCTTCCGTTTCACCGGTCGGACCGCGCCACCGGCGGTTTTGACCGTTAACTCCAACGTGGTCGAAACCAGGGTACCGTGATCCCATTCGGCGGTATCGGGCACGTGTATCGAACCGAGGCCCGGCAGGGTCGCGATGCCATCCCAGAGTGGAATGACCATCGTGAAGCGCACATTTGCGGATATGGCCGCCGCTACGGCCAGCAAGTGCAGCTGACCGATGTGGAACCACACGGGCGCGATGTCGGTGGCTCTGTTCCGCAGCCGCCGCAGGAGGTGCGCCGACCAAACTCCGACCTGCGGGCGTGACAGCAGGGCGGCCACCGCCTCCCGGTCGGCGCGTTCGGCGGCGACCAGGAGCTCCCACGCCACGTCCACCGGCGGCAGGGGACTGCCCGGAGTGTGGTGATCACGCGCGTGGCGGAGCACTGCCCGCAATGCGAGCAGGCGTCTCGTTCGCTCGACGCTGTTCAGCAGCGCGGAGGTGTCGGCGTCGGGTCGGTCCGATGCCGAGGCGTCCAGTTCGGCCAAGGACATGCCGTGGTTGGGCAGCGATAACCCGTGCGTGGAGCTCCAGCCAGCCACTTCGCGGTCGCCTCTCCTCATGGGCAGCGAGCCCTCCGCCGGTCAGGACTCGTGACCGCCCAGACTGGTGCTGGCGTGGTCCACCTGTTCGAGGAAACGGTCCGACGACGCCGTGAGGGTCTCGTTCTCGAACGCGGCCAACGCGTCGAGAGGAACGCTCGTCAAGTCGACCAGGCCGGAGTCGATCCGAATTGTCGATTCGTCCACTAGCAGGCCTCCTGAGTTGGCCACCGGGCAGCATCGTCTCGGGCGCGGTTGGGTTACACCGCCGACGGTATGACTCAGTGTAATGTCCATGAAACAGAGGGGAAGAGGTGCGTATGGCGGTATTCGGCGGCGGTCGACGCAACTAAACGCCACTGACCCGTTGCGCCATCAGGGTGTCCAGTTCGGCCATTGCGGTGGCGCCCGCGGCGTAGAAGCGGATCGATTCGAGCAGTGCTTCGAGGCCACCCGGGTAGTGGGCGCACGTCCGGACGATGCTGACGGTGTCCGGGCGGTCGGCGTTGTGGCGGGTGATGGAGGCGGCGAAGGGCAGCTCGCGCAGCACGAGGTCGCGCCCTTCGCGAGTGTCGAAACCGGGGGTGCGCAACATGACCTCGATGATCGGCTTCAACTCCGCGAGGGGCAGGGTCCGCTGGGGGGTGGGGCTCCCGAGCGGATGGCCGTCCACGAGGCGCACCCACACCCGGGCGTGCACCTCTTTGACGTCCGCGGTGGCGGCTCGGTAGGTGTCCGGGCGCGTGGCGGGCTGGTGTCGGATCACTGCCTGGTAGAACGGGTCCGAGGCGATCAGGACCAACGTGGCCGTGGACTCCCGTAGCGCGCGCTTGGCCTCGACGGTGTCCAGGATGCGGTAGGTGAAGATCATCTCGACGCTCGTCTTGCCGTGCTCGTCGTAGTGCACCTCACCCGAGTGCACGGCCATCCGCAGGCGCAACCGTGCCTCGGCCGAGTGAACGTGGTTGTGCTCGCGCAGCGCGGCCACCAGCCGCTCGGGCAGCTGGTCGACCAGGACTCCCTTCGGCGTGTCGGCGGGCAGCAGCACCATCACGCTGTCGCCCACGTCGTCCACCGCCTTGTTGTCCCACGGCAGGTCGCAGTCGACGAACGAGGCCATGAGCACCTGGTACAGGCCGTCGCGGACCGCGGTCCGGTGCCGCGACGTCCGCGCCGGGTCGCCATAGCCTTCCACGTCCACCACGACGAACGAGCGGTGCTGCCCGAGTGACCGCATCCGACCTCCCCGAGATGGTTGTAACCCAGTGGAGGGGTGTGTGGGCAGCGGCGCCACTCGAAATGACCAACGTTCCGGTTGCGCGCCCACCCGGTTCGGGTATGAGGTCGGGTGTGGACGGGTACGGGTGGACCATCGCGCTGGTCGCGGTGCTGGTGTTGTTGAACGCGCTGTTCGCGGGCAGCGAGATGGCGTTGATCAGCCTGCGCGAGGGCCAGTTGCGGGCGTTGGAGCGGGACGGGAGGGCGTCGGCGAAGACGCTGGTGCGGTTGGCGCGTGACCCGAACCGGTTCCTGGCCACCATCCAGATCGGCATCACGCTGGCCGGGTTCCTGGCCTCGGCGACGGCGGCGGTGTCGTTGGCGGCGCCGCTGGTGCCCGCGCTGTCGTTCCTCGGCGACGCGGCGAACGCGGTGGCGATCGCGCTGGTCACGGTGGTGCTGACGTTCCTGACCCTGGTGTTCGGCGAGCTCGCGCCCAAGCGGCTGGCGATGCAGTACGCGTTGCGCTGGGCGCTGCTGGTGGCACGACCGCTGCACGTGCTGTCGGCCGCCTCACGGCCGGCGGTGTGGGCGTTGAGCGCGTCCACGAACCTGGTGGTCCGGCTCTTCGGCGGCAAACCGGACGCCGAGTCCGAGCAGATGTCGTCGGAGGAGCTGCGGGAACTCGTGCACGCCCAGCGCGGCCTCAACGCCGAGCAGCGCATGATCATCACCGGCGCGCTGGAGATCAGCGAGCGCCGGTTGCGCGAGGTCCTCGTGCCCCGCCGGGCGGTCGTCACCCTGGCGGCCGAGCTGGACGTGCCGACCGCCCGCGGCGAGCTGGCCGCGTCCGGCCACTCCCGGGCACCCGTCGCGCGCGGCGGGCACCTGGACGACGTCGTGGGCGTCGTGCACCTGCGTGACCTGCTCGAAGACGACGTCAAGCTGGTCGACGTGGCCCGCACGCCGGTGGTGTTCCCCGACTCGGTCCGCGTGTCCGACGCGCTGCGCCGGTTCAAGGCCGAGCGCGAGCAGCTCGGCCTCGTGGTGGACGAGCACGGCGCGGTCGACGGCATCATCACGCTCGAAGACCTGCTGGAGGAGATCGTCGGCGAGATCCTGGACGAGACCGACCGCGACGTGATGGCCGTCCGCAACAGCGCGGACGGCTCGCTCGTCCTGCCCGGCACGTTCCCCGTGCACGACCTGGTCGACCTCGGGATCGAGCTGGTCGACCCGCCCGAGGGCGACTACGCCACCATCGCGGGCCTGGTGCTGGTGCTGCTCGGCCGCATCCCCGAGGCACCCGGCGACCGGGTCACGGTCTCCGGGTGGACCGTCGAGGTGCTCAAGGTCGAGCACCACGCCATCACGTCGGTGCGGCTGCGGAAGCGCTGATCACCGGCGCGCGGTCCGGCTTCGCCACTCCGCCAGGAGTCTTCGGGTCTTCAGCGCGTACGGGTGGCCCGGGGCCAACACCCCGAGCTGATCCTCGATCAGCCGTTCGAGCTGCGCCACCGCCCCGGCTGGGTCGCCCGCCCTCCCGGTCCACTCGGCGAGGTTGTTGCGGCTGTAGAACGTCCTCGGGTGGTTCCGGCCCCAGATGCGGGCCTTGTCGGCGACCACCTGCTCCAACCGTGCGGCCGCACCGGCGGGATCACCCGCCACGCCGAGCCAGTAGGCGGCGTTGTTGCGGATCGCGAGGGTGTTCGGGTGGTCCTCGCCCATCACCCGGATGTGGTCGACGAGCAGGGCCTCCAGTTGCCGGGTCGCGGCGGCCGGATCTCCCGCCTCCGCGACGGAGGCCGCGAGGGAGTTCCGGGTCATGAGGGTGTCGGGGTGGTCCGGGCCGGACACCCGCACCCGGTCGGCGAGGACCTGTTCGAGCTCCGCCACCGCCTCGGCGTGCGCGCCGACCCTCGTCCGGGCCTTGGCGAGTCGTCCGCGCGTGGTCAGGGTGATCGGGTGGTCGGGGCCCAGCACCCGCAGTTGGTCGAGCACCAGCCGCTCCCACTCGCCGATCGCCTCCTCGTAGCGGTGCAGCTCCGCCAGCCAGTAGGCGAGGTCGTTGCGGGTGCTCAACGTGTCCTGGTGATCGGCGCCGAGCACGCGGGTCCGGACCGCGAGGAGCGCGCTCAACCGGTCGACGGCCGCACCGGGGTCCCCGGCCACACCCCGCAGGTTCCCCAGGTGCGCGAGGGCGGTCAACGTGTCGGGGTGGTCCTCGCCGAGGAGGCGGTGCGCTGTCGCGGCCACCGAGCCGAAGTGCGCGGCCGCTTCGGCTGACATGCCGGCCTCGCCCAAGCTGGTGCCGGCCCGGAACAGCACCTGGTGCGCCTCGTGCCCCCACAGGTGGTCACCCGCGACGGCGTTCAACGCCACCACGTTCGACCGCACCGCGGCGATGAAGTCGGAGGCGCGCTCGGTCTCCGGCCAGATCTCCAGCAGCGCGTCGGCGGCCGTCCGGGCGACCTGACGCATCCGGGCCTCGGGGGTGCCCTCCCTCGTCGCCCGTTGCACCAGGGCGTGGACTTCGACCGCACGGTTCGGCTCATCCGGCTGCACCGACGCCAGGCTGAACCGCTGTAACAGGTGCAGGGCGTCGAGGATGTCGTCGAAGTCGGGCGGGAGCCCCGGCCCGTCCGCCAACCACGTCGAGACGGCGTGGCTGGTGAAGATCCGGACCGGCGCGCCGTTCGCGTCCAGCACGGCGGCGAGCTCCAGCAACGGGGCCGCGAGGTGCGGTCCGTGCGAGCGGTTCAGCGACTCCACCGACAACGCCCAGGTCACGGCCACGGTGGTGCGGTGGTCGTCCGGCAGTTCGTCGGCGTCGGGCAGCACCTGCGCCAGGGTTCTGCCCCGGGCGGCGAAGCGGTGCCGGTACTGCCGTGCGGTCAGCCCGCGGTTGACCAGGTACGCGGCGGCCTGGGCGAGCGCGATGGGAAGGCGTCCCAGGTCCTCCGCGAGCTCCGCGGCGCCCTCCGCCAGCCGATCGTGCCCGGCGAGCTTGTCGGCGAAGTAGGACTCGGCTTCCGCCGGTGTGAACACCTCCACCTCGACCAGCACGCGGTCACGCCGCGAGAGCGAGGCGTCGCGGCGGCGGGTGGTGACCACCACTCGCCCGCCCGGCCTGCTCGGCGGCCACAGACCGCGCAGGTCGGCCGGGTTCGCCAGGTCGTCGAGCACCACGAGCCACGTGCGCCCGGTCGTGGCCAGCCAGGCCAGCAGCCGGTCGGCGTCACGCTCCGGATCGTCGTGAGTCGAGCCGACCACCTCGGCCGCGGCCGAGGCGTAGCCCGCGATGACCGAGTCCCGGGAACCTGCCGTCACCCACAGCAGCAGGTCGACCGCGCCGTCATCCCACAGCCGTTCCGCGAAGGAGGCGGCCAGTTGGGTTTTCCCGACGCCACCCATGCCGACCACCACCCAGGTCGTCGGCGCGGCTTCACCGCCGGGAACGGCCCGGTCCAACCGCCGCAGGGCCGCCCTGTCCTGGAAGCAGTCCGCCAGGAGCGGCACGACACCCACCCGCCGCGGCCACTGGTCGGCGGGTGGGTGGGGCGGCAGGTAGACCTGCGAGGCGTGGATCTCCTCGACGTGGCCGGCCTGCACCACGGTCCCGTGCACGTCGCCCCCGATGCCGTTGTGAGCGGCACCTGATGGCCAAGACGACGGTTGTGCGGTCATGGCGGCTCCCGTAGACGTCCGGGCACCGGACAAGCGTCCTGCTCATCCGTGCCCGGATCAACGTCGCCGGACCGGCCGTCAGCGCCCGGCGGCCGCGACCCACGCCTCCAGCCCGGCCACGTCGTGCGGCAGGGCCGAGGACAGCACGCGGTTGCCGTCGGTGGTGACCACGACGTTCTCCTCCAGCCGCACACCGATGCCCCGCAGCTCCGGCGGCACGGTCTCGTCGTTCGGGTGGAAGTACAGGCCCGGCTCGACGGCCAGCGTCATGCCGACCTCCAGCTCGCCCTCGTGGTAGGCCTCGGCGCGGGAGTTGGCGCAGTCGTGCACGTCCAGCCCGAGGAAGTGCCCCACGCCGCACGTGATGTAGCGGCGGTGGTGCTGGCCGTCCGGGTCCAGCGACCGCGCCACCGACACCGGCAGCAGGCCCCAGTCGTGCAGGCCCTCGGCGAGCACCCGCATGGCCTCCTGGTGGAAGTCCCGGTACGCCGCACCGGGCCTGACCGCGGCCAACGCCGCCACCGACGCCCGCTCGACCAGCTCGTGCACCTGCCGCTGCGCCGGGCTGTACGTCCCGGACACCGGCAACGTGCGGGTGATGTCGGCCGTGTAGAGGGTCTCCAGCTCCACGCCCGCGTCCAGCAGCAGCACGGCGTCCTCGGGCACCGGACCGTCGTTGCGCACCCAGTGCAGCACCGGCGCGTGCGGCCCGGCGGCGACGATCGACGCGTACCCCGGACCGTTGCCCGCGGTGCGTGCGCGCCGGTCGAACGTGCCCTGCAACCACCGCTCGCCACCGCCCTTCACCGCGGCCCGCAGTTCGGCGGCGACGTCGGCGAACCCGAGGATCGTGGCGTCCACGGCGGCTTGGAGCTGGCCGATCTCCCAGTCGTCCTTGGTCCGGCGCAGCTCGGCCAGCACGGTGCGCAGCTCGGCGGTGTGGTCGGCGCCGGTCAACGCGTCCAGCAGGGGGTCCACGCCGTAGGTCGCGTGCACGGCGGGCAGCCTGCCGCGCAGCGCCGACGGCAGCTCGTGCAACGGCCGGCAGCGCAGGCCCAGCGCCTCGCCCCACTCGGCCAGGCCGGGGACCGGGCCGACCCACAGCTCGCCGTCCCGCGCGTTGGCGAAGAAGTCCGGCTCGTCGGGCCCGGCGGGCGGGCGCAGGAACAGCTCGGCCTCGTGACCACCGGCGACGGGCTGCATCACCAGCACCGCGCCTTCCGCCGCGCAGCCCGTCAACCAGGAGAAGTCGCTGTCGGGCCGGAAGCCGTAGTCGGTGTCGTTGGACCGCACCGGCGCCCAGCCCGCGGCCACGGCGATACGCGCACCGGGCAGGGCACGGCTGAGCCGGTCGCGGTGCGCGGCGGCGGCCGCGTCCGCGCCGGGTGTGACGCGTGCGGCTCGGTCGGCCGGACCCCAGCCGTGCTGGACGAACTCGCGGAACCCGGAGGCGTCCACCAGCTTGCTCGGGTCTCGACGGGCGGGTTTGGTCACCGTGGGCAGCCTTTCGGGTCAGGGCCGTGGGCACGCCCGACCGCGATCGGCGACCGGGCGTCGCCGACGATGTTCTCACCAGCCCCGATCGCCACCCGGAGCGCGCCCCCGCGAACCGCTGATCGCCCGATGGGGTGTCACCCGCGCTGAAACGGCCTCCCCCGCACGGGCGATCCGGTAGGTAACACGCACGGCTACCGACGGCAGGTGGAGCGCATGCGTCCCGAGGACGTGGTCGAACTGCGGGTGCACGGGGTGTCCGGCACCCCGCCGGAAGCGATGCTCGGCGACCCGTTCCCCACCCCGGTGGCCGGGGACGACGTCGCCCGGTTCCTGCGGGCGGGCAAGCCGGCGCGGGCGTTGTCCAGCGGGCGGACGCGGACGGTCGAGGCGTTCCACTGGGGGCGGTTCACGTCCGGTGGGGCCAGTCGGGCGCTGTGGTTGGTGCTGATCCCGTTCGCGATCCTGAACCTGGCCCGGTACGCGCTGCTGGGTGCGGGGCGGTTCGCCGAGGCGGTGTTGCGGCTGCTCGGGCTGGTGCTCACGGGCATGTTGGTCACGGCGACGGCGTACGCGTCGCTGGAGCTGCTGGTGCGGCAGTGCGCGGGCACGGTGGCGTGCCGGGCGGAGAACCTGGCGTTCTTCGACGGGTGGCCGTTCGGGGCGATGCTGCTGGTCGGCATGGTGCCGCCGGGGCTGGTGATCACCGTGCTGTGGTGGTTCGGCCGGCAGACGTTCCTGTACGAGCCCAAGGGCACGCACCACGCGTGGGAGACGCGGACGGGCAGCCTGGGTGACTACGCGTTCTGGCACACGTCGCCGCGCACGCCCGTGTTGCGTGACGCGCACGTGGCGGCGGCGTGCGTGGTGGTGGGGGTGCTGTACGCGGGGGCGTTGCGGACGGCGCAGCCGGACCGGCCGTCGGACGTGCTGGCGTGGACGGTGGTGGGGCTGGGCGTGCTGGTGCTGGCTTGGGCGGTCGGGTGCGTGGTGATGTCGCCGGACCGACGCGAGGTGAACTCGCGGGCGCTCAAGTGGGCGTCGGTGGCGTACCTGCTGCTCGCGGCGGGGTTGGCGACGGCGTTGCTGTGGCGGGTGCCGACCGACGCGGCCGGGTCGGTGACGCCGCTGGCCGGGTTCGAGGCGGTGACCAACACCCTGGCGGCGTTGGCGATGTTGTTGCTGGTCGTGCTGCTCGGGGCGTGCGTGCGAATGCGGTACTCCGCGCGTGGTGCCGAGTTGATGGTGGTGGACAAGCGGTTCCGGCCCTTGTGGCACGGCTACGCGGCGGTGGTGATCGCGGCCGTCGCCACCACGTTGGCGGTCGGGTTCAGCGGCGGGTTGGCGTACCGGGTGGTGGAGTGGGTGGGCGACCCGGTGCCCGAGGCCGGTCGTCCGGGGTTGGTGCTGAGCACGAGTTACCTGGTCGGCGCGGGGTTGTGGGGTGTGTTGGCGCTCGCGTTCCCGTTGCTGGTGGCGCCGATCGTGGCGGCCATGGTGCGGCAGGTGTCGAGCGCGCTGGTGTTCGCGGCCGGGTCGGTGGCCGCGGCGGTGGCGGTGGTGCTGCGGTGGACGCCCATGCCGGGCTGGGCGTTCTGGGCTGCGGCGAGTGCCGCTGGTCTGCTGTATGCAGTCGGTCTGGTTTCTTGTATGCGACATGCGATCGGGTTGGCGGTCCGGGAGGGAGTCGTGGCCGACTACCCGGGACGTCCTGATCGGCCGGGGATCGGCAAGGTGGCGTTCAACCAGCGGCTGGCGTCGGCGAAGTACCGCTACCACTGGCTGCTCGGCGCGATCGCGCTGCTGGGCGGGGTGCTGGTGACGGCGGGCGGCGGGCTCGCGCTGGCCCGGTTGGCGCACCCGGACTGGCGGGCCGCGCCGCCGCCGGGCCTGGCCGACTGGCTGTCGACCCGTTCGGCGCAGGACCTGGGAGCGTTGGGCAGCCTGGTGGTGTCCGGTCTCGTGTTGGTCTTGTTGTTGTTGGGTGTGCGGACCTGGCAGAACCCGAGGATGCGCACGGCGGTCGGGATCGTGTGGGACCTGGTGGCGTTCTGGCCCCGGCTGGCGCACCCCATCTGCCCTCCGCCCTACGGCGGTCGCGCCACCATCGAGCTGACCTCACGCGCGGTCCGGCTGGCCCGGCACCACGACGTGGGCGCGGTCGTGCTGTCCGGGCACAGCCAGGGCAGCGTGGTGTGCTTCGCCGCGCTGTCGTTGCTGCGCCGGGAGAGCGAACGGCCCGACCCTGCCGACGGTGAGCGGTACATCAGGCAGGCGGACGCGGTCGCCGCGCTGCGCCGGGTCGGCCTGGTCACCTACGGCTCGCAGCTGCAGTGGGCGTACTCGCGGCTGTTCCCGCACTACCTCGGCCACGCCCGGCTGGCGAGCCTGCACCAGGAGTTGGGCGACCGGTGGTGGAACGTGCACCGGCTCACCGACCCGCTGGGCGGTCCGGTGCAGGTGTGGCCGGAGACGGCGGAGGAGCAGGTGTTCGCCGATCCCAAGCTGTGGGGCGTGCGCTGCGGGAACGACGTGCGGCTGCGCGACCCGGAGTTCCTCGACCCCGACCCGGACATGGTCGCCTCGCCGTTGCGCGGGCACAGCGACTACTACGACGACCCGGTGTTCGACGAGGTCGTGGCGCGGGTCGCGGACGCCGTCGCGACACCCCGCACCACCGTCGTGCTCGGCGGCCTGACCCTGTCGGGCGAGCCGGTCAACTAGTGGTGCGGCTGGAGCACGGACCGGGTGACGCGTTCGGCGATCGCGGCCACGAGCCGGCGCGGTCGGCGCGGGACGAGGTGGGCGTTGAGCGCGTTGCGCAGGCCCGGCGCGAGGTAGGCGCGGTCGCGGTCCAAGGCGTCCAGGCCCGCGCGCACGACGGTCTCGGCGCTCATCATCCGACCGCCGAGCGCGGCGCGCGGGGTGACCCGGTCGAAGAAGCTGGTCTCGGTCGGTCCGGGGCACAGGGCGAGCACCTTGATGCCCCGGCCCCGGTACTCGCGGCGCAGCGCGAGGCTGAAGTTCAGCACGAACGCCTTGCCCGCGCTGTAGGTGGCGAAGTACGGCGAGGGCTGGAACCCGGCGGTGGAGCCGACGTTGACCACGGCGCCCGAACCGGCTTCGAGCATGCCCGGGACGAGCGCGCGCGTGAGGCCGACCAGCGCGACCACGTTCACCATCAGCTGCTCCTGGTCGTGACCTTCGGGGATGTCCTCGAACCGGCCCGCGGTGCCGAAGCCCGCGTTGTTCACCAGCGTGTGGACGGGGCCGCGCAGCCGGGCCGCGATCGAGTCGGCGGCGTCCGGTGCGGACAGGTCCTGCACCACGACGTCGACCTTCACCCCGTGCGCTTGGCGGAGGCGGTCGGCGAGCGCGTGCAGGCGGTCGGCGGAGCGGGCGACCAGGACGAGGTCGTGGCCGCGGGCGGCGAGCTGGGCGGCGAACTCGGCGCCCAGGCCGGCGGACGCGCCGGTGACGAGGGCGGTGGGGCGGTCGGACATCGGTGTCTCCATCGGCTCAGAGCGGGCTTATGTGGAACATCTTAGGCACAGGTGCCCACATAACTGCAACAGTGATGTTCCATTTAGTGTCATAGCTGTACCATCGGTGTGCGGGAAAGGGGACACTTTGGGAACGACCCGGCCGTTGCGCGCCGACGCCGAACGCAGCGTGCGTTCGATCCTCGAAGCCGCCGAGCGCGTGCTGTCGGTCAACCCCGGCGCGTCCATGGAGCAGATCGCCGAGGCCGCGGGCGTCGCGCGCACCACCGTGCACCGGCGGTTCGCCAACCGGCAGGCGCTGGTGGAGGCGATGACGGCCGACGTCGTGCGGCAGCTGGACGAGGTGATGGACGCGGGCCGGCCGGAGACCGCGCCGCCGCTGGTCGCGCTGCACGAGATCACCGCGAACGTGCTGCGGGTCAAGATCGGGTGGCCGTTCGCGATGGGCCTGGTCTTCACCGGCGCCGACTCACCCGCCGCCGAGGGCAAGCGACGGGTGGACGACCGCTGCCTGCTGCTGCTGCGCCGGGCGCGGGCCGACGGGCTGATCGACGCCTCCGCCGACCTCGACTGGGTCCGCCGGGTCTTCTACGCGTTGATCGGCGAAGCCGTGCACGGTCCGGACAGCGACCTCGAACCCGACGCGTTGGCGCAACGGGTCGTGGACACCCTCCTGCACGGCGCTAGCCCACGCGGGTGAGCTTGTCGGGGTTGGTGATCGAGTAGACGCCGCCGACCCGGTCGCTGCGGACCTCCAGCACCAGCACCGCGAACGGCGCGTCGTCGGCGAACAGCAGCACCGCCGGGTCGCCGTGCACGCGCCGGAACCGCACGTCGACCGTGCTCGGCACGCCCTTGGCCACGGCGACGAGCAGCCGGGCGACCGACTCGCCGCCGTGCACCGGTGCCAGGCTCCTCGCGGGTCCCTTGCCGCCGCCGTCGGTCCACAGCGTCACGTCCGGTGCGAGCACCCGCAGCAGTTCTTCGAGGTCGCCGCCCAGCGCGGCGGCCAGGAACCGCTCGGTCACCCGCCGCCGGGTGCGCGGGTCCACGGTGAACCGGGGTCGCCGGGCCTCGACGTGCTCACGTGCCCGGTGCGCGAGCTGCCGGACCGCCGCCGGGCTGCGGCCGAGGATGGTGGCGATCTCCGGGTGCGCGTAGCCGAACACCTCGTGCAGCACGAACACCGCCCGTTCGGCGGGGGACAGGGTTTCCAGCACCACCAGCACGGCCATGGAGAACTCCTCGCCGCGCACCACCTCGTCCGCCGCGTCGCTCACCAGCGGTTCGGGCAGCCACTGGCCGGGGTAGGTCTCGCGCCCCGCCCGCTCGCGGCGGCGCAGCGCGTGGTTGACCGCGACCCGGACCAGGTAGGCGCGCGGGTTCCCGACGTCGGTCCTCGGCGCCCACGACAGCCACGTCTCCTGCAGCACGTCCTCGGTGTCGGCGACCGTGCCGAGCATCCCGTAGACGATGGAGAACAGCAGTTCCCGGTGCTCGACGAACGCGTCCGTGCCGCCCATGGCCCCTCCTCGGTGTCCCATTCAAGAGTGATCTGGAGGGCCGACTGTGACGGGCTGTGACGTAGACCTCAGCACGTCACAGTCGGTGGGCCTCGTTCCCTCTTGATCGGCGACGAATCCGCTGGAGGGAGACACCGTGCGAACCCTGATCCGTGATGTGCGCCTGTTCGACGGCCACCGCGTCGTGCCGCGCGCCGACGTGCTGGTCGACGGCCCGCTGATCGCCGAACCCGGTGGTCGGGTCGACGCCGAGGTGGACGGCCGGGGCATGACCCTGCTGCCGGGCCTGGTCGACGGCCACACCCACGTGTTCGACGGCAGCCTGGCGCAAGCCCTGGCGGCCGGTGTGACGACCGAACTGGACATGTTCTGCCTGCCGGGCAACCTGGCCAGGCAACGCGCGCTCGCCGCGTCCCGGGACGACGTCGCCGACCTGCGCAGCGCGGGCCTGCTCGCCACCGCACCCGGCGGGCACCCGAGCCAACTCCTGGACGCGATCGGCGCCGAGTTCGGTGACGCCGCCGAACCGTTCGAGACCGTCGCCAACCCCGCCCAAGCACGCGCGTTCGTCGCGGACCGGGTGGCCGACGGCGCGGACTACCTGAAGGTCGTGATCGACGACGGCACCGTCCACGGCACCAACCTGCCCACCCTCGCACCGCACGTGGTAAAGGTCCTGGTCGACACTGCGCACGCGCACGGCCTGCAGGTCATCGCCCACGCCATCACCGCGAAGGAGGTCGGGATCGCCGTGGACGCGGGCGTCGACGGCCTGGCCCACGTGTGGTGCGACACCGCCGACGACCTGGTGTCCCGCATCGCCGACCGCGGCCTCTTCGTCGTCACCACCCTCGCCTACTTCGAGTCCATCACCGACCAAACCCCCACCATCGACCACGCGGCACACGGCAGCTTCGACCACGCCATGCACGCCGCCCGCACCCTGCACGAAGCCGGCGTGCCGCTCGTGGCGGGCACGGACGCGAACCCCTGGTCACCCCAACACGGCACCGCCATGCACCGCGAACTGGAACTGCTCACCCAAGCCGGCCTGACCCCGACCCAAGCCCTGGCCTCCGCCACCAGCACACCCGCCGTCCACTTCGGACTGACCGACCGGGGCCGGGTCACGCCGGGCCTGCGCGCCGACCTACTACTGGTCCACGGCGACCCGACCACCGACATCACCGCGATCAGCGCCGTGGCCGCCGTGTGGCGGCGCGGCCTCCGATCCACCCGCCCCTGACCTCCTTGCCGGGAAGAGTGGGTTATCGCTGCCGCTACCTACCCCAACGGACCCGTCGCCCGCCCACCGAGGCTCGATTGACATGGGTTCGGGTGCTTTAGGCTGGTCGAAGCCGGCAGGCCTGGCGGGACGCTCTTCCCCGCCGGGCCTGCCGGGTTTGGCCTGCCTGGAGTGCCCGTAAGGGCCCCATGTCAAATCGAGCCGGACCGGACCACACAGCCGCTCCCACCCAGCCCCTACCCCACGGAACACCCTCATGATCCAAGTCCTCGCGACCGCCCTGACGGTCGTCGCGCTCGTCGCGGCCCTGTGGTCGCTGGTGCTGGTCATCACCGACCGCCCCATCACGCTCGCCACCAAGCCGACCCTCGGCCTCGCCGCCGTCGTCGTGCTCCTCGAAGCCGGCCTGCTCATCCAAGCGATCCTGGTCACGGTGAACGTGCTGACCACCGACCGCGCCACCCTGGACACGCCGACCTTCTTCGGCTACCTGATCTCGGTCGTCCTGATCCCACCGATCGGGGCCTACTGGGCACTGGGCGACCGGTCACGGTGGGGCGCCGGCGTCCTGGCCGTGACCCTCCTGAGCGTCCCGGCGATGATCCTGCGCCTCAACCAACTCTGGGAAACCGCCCATGTCTGACCAGCCCCAGCCCCAGCCCCAGAACCAGCAGCCCCACGACCAACTCAAGGTCACCACCCGATCCGGCCCCGGCCGGATGCTGATCGCCGTGTACGGGATCTTCGCCCTCGCCGCCACCTCCCGCTCCGCGGTCCAGATCGCCACCCGCTTCGACCAGGCACCACTGGCCTACGCCCTCTCGGCGTTCGCCGCCGTCGTTTACATCCTCGCCACCGTCGCCCTGGCCGGCACCGTGCCCCGCCCGATCGCCTACCTCGCCTGCGGGGTCGAGCTGGCCGGAGTGCTCATCATCGGCGCCGCGAGCCTCGCCTTCCCCGACGCCTTCCCGGACGCCACGGTGTGGTCGGACTTCGGCGGCGGCTACCTGTTCATCCCGCTCGTCCTCCCCGTCCTCGGCCTGCTCTGGCTGCGCCACACCGGCCGCGGTCAGCTCGACCGCACCACCACGTCCACCCAGTAGTTCGTGGCGTTGAAGCTGGAACTGGGGAAGCTGCCCGCCGGCCCGTACGTGAACACCCCGTTGCCGCCGCTACCCGCGCTCGACAAGCCGGTCAACGTGCCCTTCACGTGGTCGGCACCGAAGAAGTTCCCGGTGGCCGAGTACGGCGCGTTCGTGTGGTACGACGCGACGTAGGTGGTGTCCGCGGCCAGCGGCACGGGCGTGCCGAACACGACCTGCTGCCAGCCGCTCGCCGTCTCGCCGCTGAACGTCGCCGACGCGAGCAGCACGCCGCTCGCCGTCCACAGGTGCCCCGTGTGGGTGCCGGTGTTCTGCGGTCCCTTGTAGAACCGGAGGCCGACGGCCGTCGCGTCCGTCGCCGACGTGCGGAACTTCGTGCCCAGCTGCACCGGCCCCGTGTCGGCCACCGTCACGATCTCGGGCGTGTCACCGGCCTCGAACAGGGTCCGCAGCAGCGGGGAAGGGGCGTCGACCACCACGTCCACCCAGTAGTTCGTGGCGTTGTACGACGAGTTCGGGAACGCCGGGGACGGGCCGTAGGCGAAGACGCCGTTCCCGTCGGAACTGCCGCTGGACGGCGCGACGAGCGCGCCGCGGGTGACCGCGTTGGCGAAGAAGTTCCCGGTCACGGCGTAGTTCCCGGCCGTGGTGTGGTACGACGCGACGTAGGTGGTGTCGGTGGTGAGGTCGACCGGTGTCGGGAACGTCGCCTCCTGCCACCCGCTCGCGGTCTCGCCGCTGAACGTCGCCGACGCGAGCAGCACCCCGTTCGCGGTCCACAGGCGGGCCGCGTGCGTGCCGCCGTTCTGCGGCGCCTTGTAGAACCGGACGCCCTTGGCCTTCGCGCCCGGCGAGGTGCAGCGGAACTTCACGCCGAGGTTGACCGGGTGGGGGTCGTCGAAGCCCGCGATCGCCGGGGTGTCGGTCGGCTTGAACAGCGTCTGCCGGACGGCCGCGGCCAGCACCGACACCGACACGGTCGCCGACACCGGGGCGTTGTGGCCGTTGGTGATCGTGTACCGGAACGTCGCCAGGCCCGAGAAGCCGGCACCGGGCGTGAACGTCACCGCCTGCGCGGCCGCCGACCAGGTCACCGTGCCGTTGACGGGGTTGTCCGCGCCGGTGACCGACAGCGGGTAGCCGTTGGGGTCGGTGTCGTTGGCCAGCAGCGCGGCGGCCGGGATCACGATCGCGGTGCCCTGGTTGGTGGTGAACCCGCTGTCGTTGCCGGCGACCGGCGGCAGGTTGCCCGCGCCGCCCGCCCGCGCGAAGACGACGTCGACCCAGTAGTTGGTGCTTCGGAACGAGGTCGCCGGGAAGATCGCGGACGCGCCGTAGGCGAACACGCCGTTGTCCCCGGCGGGCGCCGTCACCGCGCCACCGGTGCGCGCGCTGGTGAAGTAGTTCGAGTCGGCGGAGTAGAAGCCGACGTTGTGGTACGACGCGACGTAGGTGGCGCCGGGGGACAGGGCGACGGGCGCGGGGAAGTTCGCCTGCTGCCAGCCGCTCGCCGTCTCGCCGGTGAACGCCGCCGACGCGAGCAGCGTGCCGTCGCCGCTCCACAGGTGCGCCTCGTGGGAGCCGGTGACGTGCGGGTTCTTGTAGAAGCGGACGCCGGTCGCGGAACCCGCCGTGTTCACCGAGAACCGCACGCCGAGCTCCAATGCGGCGTGCTCGGCCGTGCGCAGGGTGAACGGCACGTCGCTCGGGTCGAACAGCCGGACCGACGCCGACGGCGTCACGGTCACCGTCACGCTCGCGGCGGGCGACTGGACGTTGAGGCTGTCGTCCACCGCCCGCACCCGGATCGTGTGCTGCCCCGGCAGGTGGGGCCACCAGTCGAACGACCAGTTCGCGGTGCCCTGGGCCGCGCGCCAGGACGTGCCGCCGTCGGTGGAGACCTCCACCGCCGCGACGACGCCCCCGACATCGCCGGCCGTGCCGCTGACCACGACCTTCTGCTGCTGCACGACGGTCGCGCCGTTCACCGGGGCCGTGATGACCGCGGTCGGCGGCGTGACGTCGGTCGAGGCGGTCGCGACCACGAGGTCCGCCTGCGGCGTGGTGGGCTGCACGGTCATGTCGGCGAACAGGTTCACCATCGCCTGCTGCACGTCGCGGTCCACGGTGACGGCGGGGTAGGTGCCGTTGCTGGTCTCGTCGTGCTCGGCGTCGAGCCCGAACGCCCAGAAGACGGTGCCCGCGCCGAACACGATCGCCCCGCTCGGCGCCCGGTAGAGCGTGAGGTGGTGCGTGGCGTGCGCGGCGGCGGTGGTGAGGCCGTAGTCGACCAGGTAGGCGTGCACGTCCAGCGGGGTGCTCGACAGCCGGACCAGGCCCGGTGGGCGGAACCGGTTGTTCGGCGACTCGTCCCACTCGTAGCCGAGCAGCCCCGGCACCAGCTCGGCCGTGCCGCCGGGCGCGGTCAGCGCGACCTCGGTGTCGCGCCAGAACCTCAGCCGCGTCATCGGGTGCGGCACCTCGATGACGTCGTAGCGGTAGGAGTCGACCTGGAAGATCGTGCCGGTCAGGGAGTTCTCCGGCCGCCCGCCGTCGGACGGCGGGGTGAACGACGGGTCGCGGAAGGTGCCGGTCCACTCCGGGCTCGGGTCGATCTTGGTACCGGCCCAGGTCTCCTTGTAGCAGACCAGCGTGCGGCCGGGCGTGCCGTTGAGGTCGGGCTCCCACCGGGTCTTCCAGTACACCTCGTTGCCGCTCATGAAGACCAGGTGCACGCCCGCGTCCCGGGCCGCTTGGACGTGCGCGTGCTGGTCGCCCGACCAGTACTCGTCGTGGCCGGTGGACAGGAACGCCTTGTACCGCGTCAACGGCACGTTGCCCGGTCCGACGTCGACCGCGCTGAGGTAGGTGACGTCGTAGCCGTTGCGCTCCAGCCACCGGATCGCCGCGTACTCGGCGCTCATCACGTAGTCCTGCGGCCCGGCGGCCAGGCCGACGCCGTGGCGGGTGCCGATCGGGCGGTTGTAGCTGACCTTGTACGCGCGGCCGTTCGGGGTCGCCGCGTTGCCGCCGTACAGGTTGGCGCCGCCCCAGCCGTTGTAGGCGTGCCACGTGGTGTCCGAGGTCTGGAAGACCAGGTCGTGCTCGGTGCCGTCGGCGCGCACCACGAACGGGATGTGGGACGCGCCCGCCACGCCGTCCTGGCGGACGAGCTTGGCCAGGTACACGCCGGACACCGCGTCCGCCGGGACCGCCCACGACGCCGTGACGCTCCAGTTGCCCGCGTCGTAGAGGCCGATCGCCGGGTCGCCGCCGGGCGCGGGCTGGGGCGAGGGGGTGTTGCGCTGGATCGTCGTGACCTTCCGGGCGCCCAGGCCCCCGTAGTAGCCGAGCCGGTACACGTCGATCCGGTAGTTCGACGAGGTCGTGTTGATCTTGAAGTGGACCGTCGTGCCGCGGTTGACGCTCATCCTGGTGGCGAAGCCCTCGATGGCGGGCGACGCCGGTCCACCGAGGTCCCACTCGCTCGCCGGGTTGCCCGGTCTCTGGTTCTCGGTGGAGATCGCGTTGAGCGGCATGGAGTCCCCCTGTGAGTGATGGCAGTCACACTTCGTACTGGTCACATCACCCGCACGAGGGGTGTGTTACGAACGGTTACCGTTAATCGCCCGAAAGGAGTAGTGGTGCCGAAGGTGTGTCCGTGATAAAGATCACCGACGGTGGTCGATCTTGAGCCGCTGGGCATCACTGCAGGTCAGAGGCGTGCCGCGCGGATGCGGTCAACCCATGTCTGAGCCCGTTCTCAGGTGACGTGTGCCAGCGTTCGCACATCCGCCCGCGGTACCCCGGGCAGTCGTCCGATGGTCGGCTGCGCGCCGACGACGACGCGTGGGCGGGTCCGCCCACCAAGGAGATTCCCACGATGTCCGTGCTGGCTCGACTGAGCCTGGCCAACCGAAGTCTCGTCGGGCTGCTCAGCCTGCTCGTGATCGGTTTCGGTGTGTTCTCGCTGCCCTCGATCAAGCAGCAGCTGTTCCCGTCCATCGAGTTGCCCGCCGCCGTGGTCATCGCGCCCTTCCCGGGCGCGTCGCCGGACCTGGTGGACAGCCAGGTCGCCGAGCCGATCCAGTCCGCCGTGCGCGGCATCGACGGTGTCGAGCAGGTGTTCACCCGGTCCGCCGAGAGCTCGGCGACGGTGCAGGTGATGTTCACCTACGGCACCGACATCGACGCCGCCGTGGCCCAGATGCAGCAGGCGGTGAACCGGCTCCAGCCGCGCCTGCCGCAGGGTGTCGAGCCGACCGTCGCCCAGGGCAGCACCGACGACATCCCGGTGATCGCGCTCGCCGCGACGTCCGGTGACGACGACATCGCCGCCGCGGCCCGGCTGCGCGCCGAGGTCGTGCCCGGCCTGGAGGCGATCCCGGGCGTGCGGGAGGCCACGGTCAGCGGTGAGCGGGACCGCCAGGTCACCGTCACCGTCGACTACGCCCGCCTCGGCGCGGCGCGGGTCGACCCGCAGGCGCTGACCGCCGCCCTGACCACCGCGGGCGCGGTCATGCCCGCCGGCACGGTCCCGGACGCGGACAAGACGCTGACCGTGCAGGTCGGCAGCCCGGTCGGCACCGTGGACGACCTGCGCAACCTGCCGCTCGCCTCGCCCGGCGGCCCGGTGAAGCTCGGTGACGTGGCCCGGGTCGAGTCCGCGCCCGAGGCGGCGACCGTGCTGACCCGCACCAACGGTGAGGCCACGTTGGGCATCAGCGTCACCATGACTTCCGACGGCAACGCGGTCGACATCTCCCAGCAGGTCCGCGCCAAGCTCGGCGAGTGGGGCGAGGCGGCCGGCTCCACGCTCACCGTCGCGTTCGACCAGGGCCCGCAGGTGGAGAAGGCGATCAGCGGCCTGACCACGGAGGGCCTGCTCGGCCTGCTGTTCGCGGTGGTCGTGATCCTGCTCTTCCTGCTCTCCGTCCGGTCCACGCTGGTGACGGCGGTGTCCATCCCGCTGTCCGTGGTGGTCGCGCTGATCGCCCTCTACACCGGCGACCTGTCGTTGAACCTGCTCACGCTCGGCGCGTTGACGATCGCGGTCGGCCGGGTGGTGGACGACTCGATCGTGGTGCTGGAGAACATCAAGCGGCACCTCGGCTACGGCGAGGAGAAGCAACGCGCGGTGCTCGACGGCACGCGCGAGGTGGCGGGTGCGGTGACCGCGTCCACGCTGACCACGGTCGCGGTGTTCCTGCCGATCGCGTTCGTCGGCGGCATCGCGGGCGAGCTGTTCGGGCCGTTCTCCATCACGGTCACCGTGGCGCTGCTCGCGTCGCTGCTGGTGTCGCTGACGATCGTGCCGGTGCTGGCGTTCTGGTTCCTCAAGCGCCCGGCCGTGCCGACCGACCCCGAAGAGGCGGCGAAGGCGCGCGAGGCCGTGCTGGAGAAGGAGAAGCGCAGCCCGCTGCAGCGCACTTACGTGCCCGTGCTGAAGTTCGCCACCACGCGCCGCTGGGTGACGTTGCTGATCGCCGCGCTGATCTTCGGCGGCACGCTCGGCCTGGCCGGCTCGCTGGAGACCAACTTCATCGACAACGCGGGCGGCAACGCGTTGCAGGGCAGCCAGAAGATGCCGCCCGGCACCAGCCTCGCCGCCCGGGACGACGCGGCGCGCAAGCTCGAAGGCGTGCTCGCGGACACCGAGGAGGTGGAGACCTACCAGGTCACCGTCGGCACGGACAACAGCCTGGCCGCGTTCGGGTTCGGCGGTGACGGCGACACCAGCGTGCGCGCCACCGTGCGCGAGGGCACGGACCTGGAGGCGTTGCAGGACCGGCTGACCGAGCAGTTGAAGAACACGCCCGGCGCGGGTGAGGTGGCGTTCGGCGCGGCGGCGTCCGGCTTCGGCTCGGACACGATCGACGTGCTCGTCACCGCGCCCGACGCCGCCTCGCTGCGGGACGCGGCCGACCGCGTGCAGCAGGCCGTGTCCGGCACGCCCGGCGTCGGCGAGGTCACCAACGACCTGTCGGTGAGCGCGCCGCGCGTTCAGGTGACCGTGAACCAGGACGCCGCGGCGGCCCGGGGGCTCAGCGGCCAGACCATCGGCCAGTTCGCGGCGCAGGCGCTGCGCGGCGTGCCGGTGGCGCAACTGCCGATCGACGGCGCCTCGCAGCAGATCGTGCTGCGCACGGGCACCGCGCCGACCGACGTGGCCGCGTTGCGCGCGTTGCCGCTGCCCGGTGGCGTCACGCTCGGCCAGGTCGCCGAGGTGGCCGTGGTAGACGGCCCGGTGCAGGTGCGGCGGACCGACGGCGCGCGCAGCGCCACCGTGTCGGCCAAGGCCACCGGCTCCGACCTGGGTGCGGTGACGGCCGACCTGACGTCGAGGCTGGACGCGGTCGACCTGCCCGCCGGTGCCACGCACAGCATCGGTGGCGTCAGCGCCGACCAGGCCGAGACGTTCGCCGACCTGGGGCTGGCCATGCTCGCGGCCATCGCGATCGTGTTCCTGATCATGGTGGCGACGTTCCGCAGCCTGGTGCAGCCGCTGATCCTGCTCGTGTCCATCCCGTTCGCGGCGACCGGCGCGATCGGCCTGCTGCTGCTCACCGGCACCCCGCTCGGCCTGCCCGCGCTGATCGGCATGCTGATGCTGGTCGGGATCGTGGTGACCAACGCGATCGTGCTGATCGACCTGGTCAACCAGTACCGGCGGGACGGGATGCCGGTGCGCGAGGCGGTGATCGAGGGCGGACGGCGGCGGCTGCGGCCGATCCTGATGACCGCGGCGGCCACGATCTTCGCGCTGCTGCCGATGGCGCTGGGCATCACCGGCGAGGGCGCGTTCATCGGCAAGCCGCTGGCGATCGTGGTGATCGGCGGCCTGATCAGCTCCACGCTGCTCACCCTGGTGCTGGTGCCGACGCTGTACTCGATGGTCGAGGGCCGCAAGGAACGCCGCCGCGCGCGCAAGTCCGCGCAGCCCGTCACCGAGGACCGCGAGCCGGTCGGCGTCTGAGTCCGACGGTCCGCAGGCCCTGTCGCTCCGGCGCCGGGGCCTGCTCCGCCTTGCGGGCAAATTCGCTTCGCCGCCCCGGCCGCCCCGCACACAATGGCCACATGGTCACCATGACGCCGGTGTTGGAGCGGTGGTGCGACGACTGCCCGTTCTGGACCGTGGAGGCGGAGGAGTCCCACCTGGCGATCGCGCGCTCGCCCGCGCCGAACCGGGTCGCCGCCGCGGCGTGGGCACTGGTCGCCCACGGCGCCGGCAACGTCGACCTGCGCGCCGACGTGCCGGACGCGGCCGGTGCGGTCGAGGCCTTCCTGTCCGCCGACGCCGACGAGAACGTCGCCCGGCACTCGCCCGGCGGTCTCCGGGTCGTGTCGGGCGGGTGCATGATCCAGCCGGGGTGTTGCCTCGGGCTCGAGGAGTGGCGCACCTGGCTGCGCGTGCTCGACGGCGAGGAGATCTGGCTCGGCCACAGCCCGGACGCCGTGATGGAGCAGCGCGGCGCCGTCGTCCGCATCTGGGCGGACGACGACCTGGTGGAACGTTGCCGCACCGGCCCGTACGTGGACCTTCCGCGCGCCGCCCTGCCCGACCTGCTCCAAGAGGTCCGGCGGGACCTGCTCGGTTTCCTCGACGCCCTGGGCTCGTGGGCACGTGCCACCGTGCCCACCCACGCCGACCGGCTGGTGGCGGCCGTGGACCGGCGGTTGGTGATCAGTCCGCCCCTAGGCCTCTGATCACTTCCGCGCGCCGTAGCGCAGGCCGTCCACCAGTAGGGCGACCCTTCGCATCCTTCGGCGACCGATCCGCCGATACCAAGGCCTCGACGTCACTGCCCGTCACCTCTCGCGATCACGTGGCTACCGCTTGAACCTCCGGCCGAAGCTCACCCATGCTCCTGGTGGGAAGCTCAGCACGCCGCCGTCCGGCTTCTTCGAATCGCGCACATCAACGCTGCTGCCCGACGCGGCTCCGAAACGGACCTCGACGCACTCGTTGTTGGCACCGCCGCTATAGCTGCTCTTGATCCACCTCTGGCGGGGTGCTTCTCGGGTCACTTGGTCGTCTCCTCCGTGGTCATGGCGAGGTGGTCGAGAATGAGGGAACGAGAGTCTTCCGGTCCGAGTGCCACCGCCCTCAGACGGTCGTACGCGCGGAAGCACTGGGCGGTGTCCTTTTCGTCGGTGACGTACACACCGCCACCAATGAACGTCTGTTGGTGCACCACGTCGGGCACGCGTCCGTCGAAGCGGAAGAGGGTCAGGGCGCCACCGAGCAGGGGATGGTCGCGGACCGAATTGGGCACTACCTGGACCGTGACGTGCGGCCACTGCTCCGGCGCGGTGGCCAGGTGGTCGAGTTGCCCGCGCAACACGTCGTAGCCGCCCATCGGCCGAGTAAGTGCTGGTTCACCGATGACGAACCACATGCGGGGCGAGTGCGGACGGGTCAAGAGCTGTTGCCGTTCCAATCGGAAGCTGACGCGGGCCTCGATCTCTTCGCTGCCGACTTCCGAGAGGCTCGACATGGTGATGCTGATGAGCGCGCGGGCGTAGTCCT
This sequence comes from Saccharothrix sp. CB00851, assembly GCF_001905065.1. Lineage (NCBI taxonomy): Bacteria > Bacillati > Actinomycetota > Actinomycetes > Pseudonocardiales > Pseudonocardiaceae > Saccharothrix > Saccharothrix sp. CB00851. The sequence continues at coordinate 63,900 of NZ_LWLC01000019.1, read as the reverse complement.
CGGTCTGGAGCATGCCGGGGATGAGTTCGCCCTGGTAGTAGTAGATCTCCTGCGCGTCGTCCTCATGATCGCCGATGCGGCGGAAGGCTCCGCTGAACGGGTCCGGATGAAGCCGCTTGGGCTTGCGCTTCCGGGCCTCCTCCGCCAAGGCGACGACCTCGTCGCGCTCCGGTCCGCGCACTTCGAGGTAGTCGAGGATGGCGGTCACTTCCAAGATCTTGAGCGCCCGCTCGCCCTTCTCGACCTTGGAGATCAAGCTCTGGTCGACGCTCGCGACGGCGGCCACGTCCTTCTGGCTCTTCTTGGCTGCGAGCCTGAGTCGCCTCAACTCCTGGCCGACGTGCCGCTTGCCCAGCGAGGGCCTGGCGCTGCCGCCCATCGGTGGCTACCTCCGCGCTGTCGTGGACCGGTGAAGGTCAAGTGTGCCTTGCCGGGTGATCACAAGCAGCAACCGGGAGATTCACCCGTTCGTTGTCCTATGACATTGTCATATGTCATGTAGGCTGTCATATGACAGTTACGCGAGTGGGGGTCCTGTTCGATCTCACGGACTTCCGCCGTGCCTACTCACCTTTGTCAACCGAGGACGGTCCATGAGCGGGCTCTGGTTGCCGCGGCACGCGTGCCCTCACCCGAAGAACCGGCTGGTCGCCAAGGTCTTGACATCGCGGCTTGCCTTCTTCCAGTGCCGAGGTTGCGGTTCGGTCTGGAACGCGCAGACCGTGCCGGAGCAGGTCTTGGCCAAGGTGGCGGAGATGCTCGAGGCGGGCAGGGAAGACGTCTCGCCAGGGGGCGCCGCTTCTGGCCAAGCAGTACGACCATCCAGCGGAAAGAGTGATCAGGTAGATGCAAACCGGTGTTAGTGCCCAGGTCCGCACGAGCGCGGAGATCGACGCAAGCTGTGTCATCGAGTACGAGGTGGTGGGAAAGGAGGCCTTCTTCTCTTTCGCGGACGGTGCGGTAGCCCTTCATTTCACCGATGAACACGCGTTCCGGAACTTCCTGCGTCAGGTCGTGAACGTGTCAGCCACCCTGGAGCTCGGGTGCGGCAAGGCTGCCGGTCACAACGGCTAGGGCGCCGTGGCGGTGAACCGGTTGCAGGGCGCAACCCCTGCCGTGCCTCGTGTATCTCCACGCGGATCACCCTCAACCGGTCCACCGTCGTACGCGTGCGCGCTGGGCAGGTGTTGCCCGGCGCGGCGTTCATTCCAGGACGCCGGTGGCCCTGGCTCGATGCAATCAGCCACCAGTCCCTTGGTCCCTGATCACCGCCGCGCGCCGTAGCGGAGGCCGTCCACCAGTAGGGCGACCATCCGCCGTGCGTGGCCGTCGCTGTCGTCCGGGGACGGCAGGGTGAGGTTGGCCGTCGCGCGCAGCAGGTCGTAGGGGTCGACGTCGGAGCGGACCTCGCCCGCTTCCGCGGCGGCGTCGAGCAGGGCGCCGAGCACGGGCACGAAACGTTGCCGGAAGTAGTCGGGCAGGCTCTCGTAGGCCGGGTCGCCGGAGTGCAGGGCGGCGCTGAGCCCGCGTTTCGTGCCGACGAACCCCGCGAAGCGCTGCAGCCACCGGTCCAGTGCCTCGACCGGCGCGTAGCGCGCGGCCAGGGCGGGGGCGGCGTCGGCGCACGCGTCGACCTCGTGCCGGAACACGGCGGCGATCAGGTCCGAACGCTGCGGGAAGTGGCGGTAGAGGGTGCCCGCGCCCACGCCCGCCTTGGCCGTGATCTGCCGCACCGGCGCGTCCACCCCCGAGGTCGCGAACACCTCCGCGGCGGCCGTGAGCAGGGCGTCGATGTTGCGCTGGGCGTCGGCTCGCACGCGCTTGCCCGGCGGCTCCCCAGCCACGTCGTCGGTCACGGCACACTCCTCCTTGCTAAGTGGAACGACGTTCCGTATCGTCGAAGTCGAACACCGTTCCGTTTGTTCCGAGCTTAGCGCCCGACTGACGAGGAGTGCCATGAAGTACCGCACGCTGGGCCGGACCGGCATCAAGGTCAGCCCGTACTGCCTGGGCGCGATGATGTTCGGCGCCGCGGGCAACCCCGACCACGACGAGTCGGTCCGCATCATCCACAAGGCGCTGGACGCGGGCGTCAACTTCGTGGACACCGCGGACATCTACTCGCACGGCGAGTCCGAGGAGATCGTCGGCAAAGCGCTCAAGGGCCGCCGTGACGACGTCGTGCTGGCCACCAAGGCGCACCTGCCGATGGGGGAGGACCCCAACCGGCAGGGCAACTCCCGCCGCTGGCTGGTCCGCGCCCTCGAAAACTCGCTGCGCCGCCTGGGCACCGACCACGTCGACCTGTTCCAGGTGCACCGGCCCGCGCCGGACACCGACGTCGAGGAGACGTTGTCCGTGCTCACCGACCTGATGCGCGCCGGCAAGGTCCGTGCCATCGGCACCTCCACCTTCCCCGCCTCGGAGATCGTCGAGGCGCAGTGGATCGCCGAGCGCCGCAACCTGGCCCGGTTCCGCACCGAGCAGCCGCCCTACTCCATCCTCGACCGCCGCATCGAGAACGAGGTGCTGCCGGTCTGCGAGCGCTACGGCATGGGCACCCTCGTCTGGAGCCCGCTCGCCCAGGGCATGCTCACCGGCCGCTACCGCAAGGGCGTGCACACCGACAGCCGGCGGGCGAGCTACGGCTTCAAGCACATGACCGACGAACGCCGCCTCGACGCCGTCGAGCAGCTCATCCCCGTCGCCGAGGACGCCGGGATGTCGTTGACCCACATGGCGATGGCGTTCGCGATCTCCCACCCCGGCATCACGTCCGCGATCATCGGCCCGCGCACCATGGACCAGCTGGACGACCTCCTGGCCGGCGTGGACACCGTGCTGGACGACGACGTGCTCGACCGGATCGACGCGATCGTGCCGCCCGGCACCGGCGTCGGTGCCCTCGACATGGACTACCGCACCCCGGCCGTCCACCAGCCCCGCCTGCGCCGCCGCCTGTCCGACGACCGCGCCGCCGCCTGACACCGCCGCCTGACACCGCCGCCTGACACCGCCGCCTGGCGCCCGCACCGCGTGGCCGCCCGGACCGACACCGGGCGGCCACCGGCGTCAGCCGAGTTTCGGGCACCCGGTGTCCGGGTGCCGCTCCTGCCCCCGGCTGTAGAGCAGGCCGGTCATCACCTCGCACACCGGGATGCCCTGCAGGTCGTGGATGTCGGCCAGCTTCAGGATCGCCAGGTTCCGGTTGTTGGCGATCCGGTCCTGCTTGAAGGTGATCAAACCGGTGGCGCCCTGGTAGTCCATCTCCCGGAACCGCTGGGCGACCGCCGCCCGGTGCGGCGTCGTCCCCCCTTGCGGGCGCAGCTCCTGCACGGCGCCCGCGAAGAGGCCCGCCGTGTCGTAGAGACCTCCGACCCGTTCACCCGGCCACGGCGCGACCGGCCGTTCGTCGGCCGAGAGCGTCCCGGTGATCTCGTCCCGCAGGGCGCGGTACCCGGCGCAGAACGAGTCGAGCGCGGACGACCCGCCGATCACCGTGCCCGACTTGCCCGCGACGCAGTTGCGCCCGGCGAGCACGACCAGGCCGCCCATGCCGACGTAGGACAGGGGCACGCCGTTGAACTCGTCGCGGTTGCGGTCGGGCGTGTGGGCGACGAACCGCGACACCGCGTCGGAGGCGACGACGCGCGGCAGCCGGTCCAGGCCTGCGCAGTTGTTGCGCAGCGCTTCGAGGAAACCGCCGAACTCGTCCTCCCGGCCCGCGTAGAAGGCGATCTCGTCGTGGCGGTCGACCTGGTTGACGCACGCCTCCGACAGCTCTTCCGCGGACTGCTCCCAGTCCTTGCTCACCACGCCGACCGGATCGGCCTTCAGACGCGCCTGCATGACCTCCACCAGGGAGTCGACGTAGGCGTCGGGCCCGCTCCCGGCCCGGTGGTAGATGGTCACCTTGGTGGCGCCGACCCGGGTCGCGTAATCGCCGATCAGGTTGGCCTGCTGGGTGTTGTCGGGCACCAGCTGGAAGTAGAGGGGCGAGTTCCCGTCCAGGCCCACCTTGGTCAACGTGGTGCCGACGGTCGTGACGCCGTGATCACCCAGCTCCCTGATCGCCAGCTCCGTCTGCCGGACGCTGCGGTCCAACCCGACCACGCCCAGGATGCGGGGATCGGCCTCGATGAGCGGGACGAGCAGGTCACGTGCCACGGCGTGCGCGGACGCCATCTTGCTGCCGCCGTTCGCGACGACGATGCGCAGCAGCGGCCCGTTCTTGAGCGCCTCCTTGTTGAGCTGGCGCTGGCGGATGAGCAGGCCCTCCAGCTCCTCGGCGACCGAGTGCTCGGCGGCCGGGACGCTCTGGTTGAACGTCAGCCCGGCGAAGTAGACCAGGCTGAAGTAGGGCCGCTCCGGTGACTGCCCGTGCAGCCTCGCCGCGACCTCGTTCTGCGCGAAGACGTTCTCCTGGGCCAGCCGCAACCGCTCGTTGCGCCCGAACACCTGCCCGGCGTTGTCGCTGTAGCCGACGCACTGGTCGGCGCCGTCGATCCTGGTCACCTCGGTGGCGATGCCGCGGGTCACGGCACCGAAGAACGCGCACCCGGCCCGCCAGTGCGTCCACAGCGACTGGGCGGGCATGGTCGCGGCGGCCAGCACCGCCAGCACCACCATGATCTCGCCGACGCCGCGGCGGGCGGGCCACGCGGGGCCGAGGGCTCTCGCGGGCCTCGATCTCCCAGGCGTGCCGGTCGCGACCGCGCAGCGAGGCACCGTCCGGCACCGCCGCGGGGAGGCTGACGAACAGGTAGCGCGCGTCCGGCGCGAGCAGTTGGCGACGTCGCGGCAACCGGTCCTTCCAGGCGCTGAACGCCTCCTCCGCCACGTTCGGCGTGATCGGCGCGCTGGGCGGGACCAGCTGGGTCGGCTCCTCGCCGCTCGCCGTGACGAACAGCAGCGGGTCGAGTTCCCCGGTCTCGTTGCGGACCTCGTTGACCAGCCGCAGCAGTTCCCACCCGGCGGGGTCGACGTCGTCGAGCAGCACGGGCACGTACGTGGTCCGCCGGTGCGCCTTGCGGTGGGGGAGGAACCCGGCCCTGGTGCGCCGGTAGGCCACCCGCAGGTCCTCCAGGAACGCGTGCACCAGCAGCTTGCGGAACTGGTCCGGGTTCTCGGAGTCCCGGCGGTCCTTGGTCAGCCGTTCGGCGAAGTCGAAGAAGTCCTGGGAGTGCCGCGGGACCATGTACGGCTGGCGCATGAACCACCGCCGCTCCCGACCGAGCCCCGGAACGCGGTCACGCCCCCAGTACAGGCCGATGAACCGACCGGCGAACTGCGTCAGCGCCATGAGGAACTGCGCGCGCTCCCCGGCCTTGTCGGCCAGTTCGCCCACTTCCCCGGACATGCGGTGCCTGCCCCAGGCGCGCAACGCGGCCTCGACCGGGCGTTCGAACTTCACCTGCTTCGGCGCGAGTTCCACGCGGGTGAGGTGGTGGGCCAGTTCGTAGTGGTCGAACCTCTTGAGCGAGTTCCGGCCGAACTGCCCACCGCGCAGCTTCACCTGCAGCGCGTGCAGCAGCGGCAGCACGGCGTCGGGGGTGCTTCGCCGCGTCCTCCGGGGTGACCAGGACGTGAGGCACCTTCGGCACCTTGGCCGCGAACGCCCGGTCGAGCCGGGGCAGGAACCCGTCCGCGCCCGGCTCGCGGATCAGGCACACCAGGGGCAGCGGCAGGTCACCGCGTTTCTCGAGGTCCTCGTCGCGTTCCCATAATCGCGGCCTGCGGACGAGCACGCGCACCAACGTCAACAAGGCGTCGACGCCCGGGAACACGGGATCGGACACATTTCCCCCTCTGCGGTGCGCCGGCGACGCGTGTACCTCACATCACGCACAGACCGCGCGGTGTTACGCACCGCAGAAGTACGGGTCGGACACCCGAGGGCACCGGTGGTGCCTCTCGGGTGGTCCTCCGGTCAGGCTCCGGGCTCGTAGGCCAGGTTCGGCCGCAGCCAGCGCTCGACCTCGGCCACCGGCATGCCGCGCCGCGCCGCGTAGTCCTCCACCTGGTCGCGCCCGATCCGGCCCACCGTGAAGTACCGCGACTCCGGGTGCGCGAAGATCACACCGCTCACCGCCGCCGCGGGCGTCATGGCGAACGAGTCCGTCAACGCCAACCCGACCTTCTCCGCCTCCAGCAACGAGAACAGGTCCCGCTTCTCGCTGTGGTCCGGACTGGCCGGGTACCCGAACGCGGGCCGGATGCCGCGGAACCGCTCGGCGTGCAGGTCCTCCAACGCGGGCTCCGCGTCCGGCTCGAACCACTCCCGCCGCGCCTGGAGGTGCACGTACTCCGCGAACGCCTCGGCCAACCGGTCGGCCAACGCCTTCACCATGATCGACTTGTAGTCGTCCTGCTCCGCCTCGTACCGCGCCGACAACTCCTCGGCACCGTGGATCGCCACCGCGAACCCACCCAGGTGGTCACCCTCGGGCGCGACGTAGTCGGCCAGGCACCGGTTCGGCCGGCTCTGCGGCTTGGCCGTCTGCTGCCGCAGCATCGGCAGCCGCCGCCCGTCCACGACGATGTCGTCACCCTCGGAGTGCGCCGGCCAGAACCCGTACACGCCCTGTGCCCGCAACGAGCCGTCCGCGATGATCCGGTCCAGCATCGCGTTCGCGTCGTCGAACAGCTCCTGCGCGGCCGGGTTGGTCTCCAGGATCTTCGGGTACTTGCCCTTGAGCTCCCACGCCAGGAAGAAGAACGTCCAGTCGATCATCCCGCGCAGCTCGGCCAACGACGGCTCCACCACCCGCAACCCGGTGAACGACGGCGTCGGCAGCTCCTCGAACGACACCGCCTCGGCGTTCGCCCGCGCCTGCTCCACCGTCAGCAACGGCGTGCTCTGCCGGTTCTCGTGCTCCTCGCGCAGCCGCTGCTGCTCGACCCGGTTGGCCGCGGCCAGCTCCTCGGCGCGGTCGGAGTCCAGCAACGCCGAGACGACACCCGCCACCCGTGACGCGTCCAGCACGTGCACCGTGGTCTGGTCGTAGGCGGGCGCGATCCGCACCGCCGTGTGCTGCCGGGACGTCGTCGCGCCGCCGATCAGCAGCGGCAGCTTCATCCCGCGCCGCTGCATCTCCGCCGCCACCGACACCATCTCGTCCAGCGACGGCGTGATCAGCCCGGACAGGCCGATCGCGTCGGCGTTCTCGGCGATCGCGGTGTCCAGGATCTTCGCCGCGGGCACCATCACGCCCAGGTCGACCACGTCGTAGTTGTTGCAGCCCAGCACCACGCCGACGATGTTCTTGCCGATGTCGTGCACGTCGCCCTTCACCGTGGCCAGCACGACCTTGCCGTTGCCGCGGGTGGAGCCGGAGGCTTCCTTCTCCGCGTCCATGTACGGCTCCAGGTGCGCCACCGCGCGCTTCATCACCCGCGCGCTCTTCACCACCTGCGGCAGGAACATCTTGCCCGCGCCGAACAGGTCGCCGACGACCCTCATGCCGTCCATCAGCGGACCCTCGATCACGTCCAGGGGGCGCTTGGCCTCCAGGCGTGCCTCTTCGGTGTCCTCGACGATGAAGTCGACGATGCCGTGCACCAGCGCGTGCTCCAGCCGCTTGGCCACCGGCGCCTCGCGCCACGCCAGGTCGACCACCCGCTTGGTGCCCTTGCTCGCGACCGACTCCGCGAACGACACCAGCCGGTCCGTGGCGTCCGGGCGGCGGTCGAACAGCACGTCCTCGACCAACTCCAGCAGGTCCTTGGGGATGTCCTCGTAGACCGCGAGCTGACCGGCGTTGACGATGCCCATGTCCAGGCCCAGCCGCACCGCGTGGTACAGGAACGACGAGTGCATCGCCTCGCGCACGGTGTCGTTGCCCCGGAAGGAGAACGACAGGTTCGAGATGCCGCCGCTGATCCGCACGCCCGGACAGCGCTGCTTGATCAGCGGGATCGCGTCCAGGAACGCCTTGGCGTACCCGTTGTGCTCGGCGATGCCGGTCGCGACCGCCAGCACGTTCGGGTCGAAGATGATGTCCTCGGCCGGGAAGTCCGCCTTCTGCGTCAGCAGGTCGTACGCGCGACCGCAGATCTCGACCTTGCGCTCGGTGGTGTCGGCCTGGCCCTGCTCGTCGAACGCCATCACCACCACGCCCGCGCCGAAGTCGCGGATGCGGCGGGCCTGGGCCAGGAACTGCTCCTCGCCCTCCTTGAGGCTGATCGAGTTGACCACGCCCTTGCCCTGCACGCACTTCAGCCCGGCCTCCAGCACGCTCCACCGCGAGCTGTCGACCATGATCGGGACGCGGGCGATCTCCGGCTCGGTGGCGATCAGGTTGAGGAACGTCGTCATCGCCCGCTCGCTGTCGAGCAGGTCGGCGTCCATGTTCACGTCGAGCAGGTTCGCGCCGCCGCGCACCTGCTCCAGCGCGACGTCCACGGCAGCCTGGAAGTTGTCGCCCTCGATCAGCCGGCGGAACTTCGCCGAGCCGGTCACGTTGGTGCGCTCGCCGATCATCACGAACCCGGTGTCAGCGCCGATCTCGAACGGCTCCAGGCCGCTGAACCGGGTCCGGTCCGGCACCCGCGCCACCGTGCGCGGCTTCATGTCCTTGACCGCCGCCGCGATCCGCGCGATGTGGTCGGGCGTCGTGCCGCAGCACCCGCCGACGATGTTGACCACGCCCTCCTCGGCGAAACCGTGCAGCAGCGTCGCGGTCTCGTCGGGGGTCTCGTCGTAGCCGCCGAACGCGTTGGGCAGGCCCGCGTTGGGGTGGCTCGCGGTGTAGGTGTTCGCGATCCGGGCCAGCTCGGTGACGTGCGGTCGCATCTCGGCCGCGCCCAGCGCGCAGTTCACGCCCACCACCAGCGGTTCGGCGTGCGCGACGGAGTTCCAGAACGCCTCGACCGTCTGCCCGGACAGCGTCCGGCCGCTCAGGTCCACGATGGTGATCGAGATCCACAGCGGCAGGTGCGGCGCCACCTCGCGGGCGGCGGCGACGGCAGCCTTGGCGTTGAGCGTGTCGAAGATCGTCTCGACCAGCAGCAGGTCGACGCCGCCCTCGGCCAACGCGCTGATCTGCTCCGCGTAGGCGTCCTTGACCTGGTCGAACGACACCGCCCGGTACGCCGGGTCCTCGACCCGCGGCGACAGCGACAGGGTGACGTTGAGCGGGCCGACCGAGCCCGCCACGAACCGGCCGCCCGCCTCGTCGGCGGCTTGGCGGGCGAGCTGCGCGCCGCGCACGTTCATCTCGCGGACCAGCTTCTCCAGGCCGTAGTCGGCCTGCGCGATGGACGTCGCGGTGAACGTGTTGGTGGTCGTGATGTCCGCGCCCGCGGCCAGGTACTTGCGGTGGACGTCGAGGATCAGGTCCGGCCTGGTCAGGTTCAGCAGGTCCGGGTCGCCGGTGACGTCGTGCGTGTGGTCGCCGAGCAGGTCGCCGCGGTAGTCGGCCGGGGTGAGCCCGGCGGCTTGGAGCATGGTGCCCCAGGCGCCGTCCAGCACCGCGACGCGCTGGTCCAGCAGCTCTCGCAGGGCGTTTTCCGACACGCGACCTCCCCTGGTGGGAGGCGCCCTTGCGGATCTGTCGCGCCCGACCGAGCGTGGCGGGCTCCACGCCCGTTGCAGCGCCTCTCGGTCGGGCCTCCAATCCTAGCGAACACCGCGATCGTGGGCGGATCCGCCCAAAGGGTGAGAACCTGATCACGCGGTGTCGCGAACGATCACGACCTCCAGGGTGCGGGGACCGTGCACGCCTTCGACCCGTTCCAGCTCGATATCGCTGGTCGCGGACGGCCCACTGATCCACGTCTGGGTGTGGACCCCGGCCAACGCCGCCACCGCGTCGGGCACGCCGGCGACCACCTGGTCGGCCCGCACGACCACCAGGTGGTAGTCCGGCACGAGGGTGAGGGCCCGGGGACCTTGGTCGACCGCGTCGTGGTCGAGCACGATCGTCCCGGTCTCCGCGACCGCGACGTGACAGCCGGTAACCACCGCATCGGCCGCTTCGAGCATTTCGCGAAGCGCTTCGCGAGCGTCCCCGCCAAGGGGAACCCTTGATTCGATTCTACCGGCGGGGTCCGACAATTCCGCCCACTCAGCTGTCCACGCGGAGGGAGCGCCGGGTGCGGTCACGACGAAGCGCGCACCCCGGTCCCGCAGTGCCGCGGCCACGGCCCCGGGCACCTCGTCGGCCGCCACGACCCGGACCCGGGCGCGGTAGTCGCGCAGCCGTTCGGCGAACAGTTCGACGTCACCCGGCCCCCGCGAGCCCGCCGCCCGGTACTCGCGCGGCACGGGCGCCACCTCACGCGGACCCTTCGCCCGCCGCACCCTGGCCAGCACCTCGTCACGCGCGCTCATCGAGAGGACTCCCACCAGTCGCGGAACGTCTCCTTCGGCGGTTGCGGCAGGTCGCGGGCCGTCGACCAACCCGGCAGCGGCACGTGCCGGCTCGCCAACCGCCCGAACTTGCCCAAGCGCACCAGCCGCCGCCACCGCCGCGCGTCCGACATCGCCCACGCCAACGCGCGCATCGCCGTCGACTCCGGCGTCGTCCGCTTCGCCGACACGACCCGCTCCCGCAGGTGCACCAGCATCGACGGGATGTCGATCGCCACCGGGCACACGTCGTAGCAGACACCGCACAACGACGACGCGAACGGCAGCGTCGGGTTGCGGTCCACCCCCGTCAACTGCGGCGACAGCACCGCGCCGATCGGGCCGGGATACGTCGAGCCGTACGCGTGCCCACCGGTCCGCTCGTACACCGGGCACGAGTTCAAGCACGCCGAGCAGCGGATGCACCGCAACGCCGCCCGGCCGTCCGGATCGGCGAGCGTGGCCGTCCGCCCGTTGTCCACCAGCACGACGTGGCTGGTCTGCCCCTCGGTCGGCCCTGTCCACACCGACGTGTAAGGGTTCATCCGCTCACCGGTCGACGACCGCGGCAGCAACTGCAGGAACACCTCCAGGTCCTGCCAGCGCGGCACCAGCTTCTCGATGCCCACCACGCTGATCAGGGTGCGCGGCAGCGTCAGGCACATCCGCCCGTTGCCCTCGGACTCCACCACGACCAGCGACCCCGTCTCGGCCACGCCGAAGTTCGCGCCCGAGACCGCCACGTCCACCGTCATGAACTTGTGCCGCAGGTGCTCGCGCGCCGCCTCCGCCAACGCCCGCGGGTCGTCGGTCAGCCTCGGGTCCACGCCGGGCATCTCGCGCCGGAAGATCTCCCGGATCTCGGACCGGTTGCGGTGGATCGCGGGCACCAGGATGTGGCTCGACTTGTCCTTGCCCAGCTGCACGATCAGCTCGGCCAGGTCGGTCTCCACCGCGTGCACGCCGATCCGCGCCAGGGCCTCGTTCAGCCCGATCTCGACCGTGGCCATCGACTTGACCTTGATGACCTCACGCGTCCCGGTCGCCCGCACCAGGTCGGCGACGATCCGGTTGGCCTCCTCCGCGTCACGCGCCCAGTGCACGTGCGTGCCGCGGCTGGTCAACGCCTCCTCGAACCGCACCAGGTACTCGTCCAGGTTGGCCAGCACGTCGTCCTTGATCGCCGCGCCCGCCGCCCGCAGCTGCGCCCAGTCGGGCAGTTCGCCCACGACGTTCGCCCGCTTGGCCCGGATGGTGCCGGTGGCCTTGGCGAGGTTGCGGCGCAACTGGGCGTTGCCCAACGCCTCGCGCGCGGCCTTGGGGAACGGCTCGCCGGTCAGGTTCCCGCCGCCGGCGGGCATGCCCAGGAACGTCGTCATCGCGTGTGCTCCAGGATCTGCGCCAGGTGCAGCGGTCGGACGCCGCTGCGCAGCCTGTTCAGGCCGCCGCCGATGTGCATCAGGCACGACGAGTCGCCCGCCGTGAGCACGCCTGCCTTCGTGCTCAGCACCGCGTTCATCTTGTCGCCGAGCATGGCCGTGGAGGTGTCGGAGTTCTTCAGCGCGAACGTGCCGCCGAACCCGCAGCACGTCTCCGCCGACGGCAGCTCGACCAGGTCGATGCCCTCCACGGCCCGCAGCAGCCGCAACGGCCGGTCGCCGACCTTCAGCACGCGCAGCGAGTGGCACGTGGGGTGGTAGGTGACCCGGTGCGGGAAGTACGCGCCCACGTCGGTGACGCCCAGGACGTCCACCAGGAACTCGGACAGCTCGTACGTGCGCTTGGCGGTGTCCGCGGCGGCCTCGGCCAGCTTCGCGTCACCTTGCTGCCGGGCGACCTCGGCCTGCTGGTGGCGCACCGATCCCGCGCACGACCCGGACGGCGCGACGATCACGTCCGCCTGCTCGAACGCCTCGACGTGGTTGCGGATCACCGGCAGGGCCTGACCGGCGTAGCCGGTGTTGATGTGCATCTGGCCGCAGCAGGTCTGGGCGGACGGCACGACCACCTCGTGGCCGAGCCGTTCCAGCAGTCGGACGGTGGCCTTGCCGACGTCCGGGAACAGGCCGTCGACCAGGCACGTGACGAACAGCGCGACTCTCACCGCGGTGAGTCTAGACTCTGTGGTCTGACCACACCAGGCTGTGGTCAGACCACAGTGGAGGTGCGTCCTTGTCCGGGTACGGCGCGGTGCTGCGGCACGTCGAGGCTGAGCTGAGCGCGGGACGGCTCGGCGTGGGCGAGCAGTTGCCCGCGGAGCGCAAGCTGGCCGAGGACCTGGGCGTCAGCCGGGCGACCGTGCGCGAGGCGATCCGGGTGCTGCAGGCGATGGGCGTGGTGCGCAGCGGCGTCGGCTCGGGGCCGGACGCGGGCACCACCGTGATCGCGGACCCGGCCGGTGGGCTCGGTGCGGCGTTGCGCCTGCACCTGGCCACGCGCAGGCTGCCGATGGCCGACCTCGTCGGCACCCGGGTGATGATCGAGAGCCATTCCGTGCGCGCCGCCGCGGCCCGTCCCGACCACCCCGACCTGGCCCGTGCCGCCGAGCTGTTGACCCGGATGGACGCCCCGGACCTGGACGCGGACACGTTCCACCAACTCGACGCCGACTTCCACGTCGCCCTCACCGCCGCCGCGGGCAACGCGGTGAACACGGCGATCATGGCGGCGCTGCGTGACGCGATCCACCGCACCGTGCTGGACGCCGTGCAGGCGCTGCCCGACTGGTCGCGCACCGCCGTCCGGCTGCGCCGCGAGCACCGCGCGATCCTGCGTGCCGTCCAGGCGGGTGACGGCGACCTGGCCGCCACCAGGGTCACCCGGCACGTCGAGGGCTTCCACCGGGAGTGGGTCCGGCACGCGTGAGCGTTGAATTCAGGGGTCGTAAACGTACGACTCTCGCGAGGTGGGGCTACTGACCGTTATAGGCCACTCGATGGTGTGATGCGTGCTGGCTCGAAGGTGGGGCGTTGCGGCGATCCGGGTTTCGGGACGAGGGCACCGTGCTTCCATCGTGCCGTGGACGACAGATCGACCACGGTCAGTGTCGGGGGGAGTCTCAGCGGAGTCGTCGTCATCGGCGATCACAACGTGGTGTGCGACCACTCCGGCACCACCGTCAGCCCGACGACACCACCCGCGGTGCGCCGCACGACACCACCGCGTTCCCTGCTGTGGGGTCAACGGGAGGCGCCGGTCGGCCGGGACGCGGAACTACGCGCCGTGCACGCCGAGCTCGACGCCCGCCGGCACGTCCAGCTGCACGGGCCCGCCGGCTACGGCAAGTCGTTGCTGCTGCGGCACGTCAGCCGGCAGCGGGCGGCCCGCGACCACGTGATTTGCCTTACCGCGAGCGGGAAGCACGTCGACGACCTCCTGCAGGACCTGTTCGAGGCGTGCTACGAGGGAGCCGAGGACTACCGGCCGACGCCCGCGCGCCTGCGCCGGTTCCTGGAGCCGGTCCGCGCGGTGCTGGTGCTGGACCACCTGTCCGACCAGCCCGAGGACATCGAGCGGGTGCTCGACGCGGCGTCCGGCTGCACCGTGCTGTCCGCGGCGAGGGAGCGGACGTTGTGGTCCGCGGGTCGGGCCGTGGCCGTCGGCGACCTGTCCCCTGAAGCGAGCCTCGCCCTCGTGCACCGCGTCCTCGGCCGCCCACCGACCCCGGCCGAACTCCGGCAGGTCCAAGCCGCGCGCGGCAGCCCGCCCGCGTTGCTGCGGATCGCCACCACCACGACCGACGACCGGCACCGTCGGGTCATCAGGGTGCTCGCGCTGCTCGGTGGCGTCGGGTGTTCGGTCGCGTTGCTCGCGCTGCTGGCCGGGATCGCCTCGGCGGAGGCCGCACCGGTGGTGGCCGACCTGGAGCGGGTCGGGTTCGTCACGGCGGACGGCGGTGGGGTCCACCTCGCCACCCCGGCCGCGGAGGTCGCTTCCGCGTCCTCGGCGGCGACCACGCTGACGGACTGGCTCTGGACCGGCCCGGCACGTCCCGAGGTGGTCGAGGCCGCGCCGGTCATCGTCGCCGTGCTCACCGCCGCCGGTCCCACCGCGGAAGCGCTGGCACTGGCCCGGGTCGCCGCTCCGGCACTGCTGCGGTCACTGCGGCTCGGCGCCTGGGGCGAGGTGCTGGTGCTCGGCGCGAAGGCCGCGCGCCTGCTGGGCGAGTCCCGCGAACTGGCCTACTTCGAACGGGAGCTGCGGGTGCGGGACCGGTTGCTCGCGCAACGGTCGGCCTCGGGCTTGTGGTGGAAGGTCCTCCTCCCGCTGCTGGTCCTCGCACCGCTGGTCGGGTTCGGCTGGCTGGCCCTGAGCGAACCGCGTGACACCGCCGGGCAGCTCGCGGTGTCGACCACGGCGAGCGCACCCGGCACCGTCACCACCCTCCCGGCCGGAACCCCCACCTCCGGACCCGCCGACCCGGGAGACCCGACCACCGACCCGGACGGCCCGGTCAGCGACGTGACGACCGATCCGCCGTGCGACCCGGTCCTGCCCGCGTCGCTGGGGTTCGACGTCGTGCGGGACACCCGCTCGATCCCGATCGTCGCCCAGCCCTGCCACGGCGCCGGCGTGCCGACCGGCCGGCTGGCGCTCGGCGGTCCCGACGCGTCGGTGTTCACCCTCAAGCCCGACTGCCCCGACCTGCTGTCACCGGGCGAGAGCTGCACGGTGACGATCTACTTCGACGCCACTGCCCCCGGCGACTACACGGCACAGGTCGCCCTTCCCGCCGAACGTCCCATGGTGCTGAGCGGCGTGGTCGAGGCAACGAAGTCGCCCGTGCCGCCGACGACCACGACCACGACCACGATCCCCACTCCGGGGTGACGGGAGAACCCATGTCCGACAACCGGTTCCGCCTCCGCGTCGGCGGCGACATCAGCGGCAACGTCGTCGTCGGTGACAACAACACGGTCACCAACGCGCCCGTGCGGCTCGACGCCCGTGAGGCGGAGGACCTGGCCGCGCTGTTCGCCCGACTCCGCGCGCGACTCGGCGAGGACGACGACGCGGCCCGCGCGAAGGTCGACGAGCTCGAAGAGGCGATCATTGACGGCGAGCCCGACCTCGCCACGATGGAGAGCGTCCGCAACTGGTTCGGCCGGAAGATGCCCCGCCTCGCGGCCTCGGTGTCGGAGCTGATCCTCAACCCGATCGTCGCCAAGCTCGTCGGCGCCGCCGGTGCCGGGCTGGCGGCCGAGTTCACCCGGCGGTTCGGCGGCTGAGCACCCGGCCGGAGGGCCGTTGCGGGTTCAGGCCGGGTCGTAGTGGCGGATGTCCTCGGTGGTGGCCAGGGTCGCCCGGATCGCCTCCAAAGTGGCCGGGGCGGCGCCGTGGGCCCTCGCCTGGACCAGGACGTTGCCCAGGGCGGTGGCCTCGACGGGGCCCGCGATGACGCGGCGACCGGAGAGCGCGGCGGTCAGGCGGCACAGCAGGTCGTTGCGGGAGCCGCCGCCCACGATGTGGATCACGTCGACGTCCTGGCCGGTCAGGGTCGCCGCCTGGTCGATGGTGCGGGCGTAGGCGATGGCCAGCGAGTCCAGGACGCAGCGCACGGTCTCGGCCGGGGTGCGCAGCGGGCCGGTGGCCGCGGCGGCGATGCGGTTCGGCATGTCGCCCGGTGCGATGAACGCCGGGTCGTCGACGTCGACGGTCGGTCCGCCCGAGGGGAGGGTCTCCGCCTCGGCGAGGAGCGTGGGCAGGTCGTGGTCGGGCCACTCGCGCAGCGACTCCTGCAGCAGCCACAGGCCGCCGACGTTGCGCAGGAACCTGGTCCGCCCGTCCACACCGCCCTCGTTGGTGAAGTTGAGCTCGCGTGCCCGGTGGCCCAGCACCGGCTCGGGCAGTTCGACGCCGGCCAGCGACCACGTCCCGCTGGACACGTAGGCGAAGCGCGACCCGTCGGCGGGCAGTGCCACGACGGCCGACGCGGTGTCGTGCGAGCCGACGGACGTCACCGGTGTCGTCGCCGGCAGGCCGGTCGCGGCGACGACCTCCGGGCGCAGCAGGCCGCGTACTTCACCCGGCTCCTGCAACGGCGGGAACGGCACGTCGGCGGCCAGTTCCGGAGCCCACGTCCGCGTCCGCACGTCCAGCAGCCCCGTGGTCGACGCGTTCGTGATCTCCGTCCGCAGCTCGCCGGTCAGCCAGTAGGCGAGCAGGTCCGGCAGCAGCACGACGTGCGCCGCCTTGGCCCACCACGGCGACGACCGCTCGGCCTCCAGCTGGTAGAGCGTGGTGAACGGCAGGAACTGCAGGCCGTTGATCGCGTACAGGGCTTCGGGGGACGTCCGTGCGTGCACCCGCTCCACGGCCTCGGTCGTCCGCCCGTCCCGGTACGACACGGGCTCGGCGAGCAGCGTGCCGTCCTCGTCCAGCAGCCCGTAGTCCACGGCCCACGTGTCGATGCCGATCGACACCACTTCTCCGAACGCGGCGGCCAGCGCCCGCAGCCCGGTGAGCACCTCCCGGTACAGGCCGGTGAAGTCCCAGCGCAGGTGCCCGTCCCGGGTGACCACGCCGTTGGGGAACCGGTGCACCACGTGCAGCGTGGTGCGGCCGCCCGCCACCACCCCGGCCACGACCCGGCCACCCGAGGCGCCGATGTCGACAGCCCCGAAGACCTTGGCGGACACCTCGGCGACGGACGACATGGGCGGCTCCAGCTACTCCACGAGCTTGAATCGTTTCAAACCACCCCAGTCAAGCGCCTCGGGCCTGGGGCTGTCAAGGATGCGGATAAAGAACCGTCTGTTGCGGTGGTGCGCCCGTACGGTGTCCTCCGTGACGTTCCCGGACTTCCACCGCGCGCCCAACATCGCCGACCACCCCGACGTCTACGAGCGGGAGAACGAGGCGATCGACCCCGACGGGCTGTTGTGGCGCGCACTGCGCGAGCGGGCCGACTGGGCCGGGCGAACGCTGCTCGACCTCGGCTGCGGCACGGGCTTCTGGCTGCCCCGCTACGCGGCCGACGCGGGCGAGGTGATCGGTGTCGAGCCGGACCCCGACCTGCTGGCCAGGGCCGCGCGGCGGGGGACAGTGCGGCACGGGTCGGCCGAGCACGTCCCGCTGCCCGACGCGAGCGTAAACGTGGTGCACGCCCGGTTCGCGTACTTCTTCCCGCCGGACTGCGGACCGGGGCTCGCCGAGGTGCGGCGCGTGCTGCGGCCCGGCGGCACGCTGGTCGTGATCGACAACGACTGGCGGCACGGCGAGTTCGCCGACCTGCTCGCCGCGTCGCCGTGGGCGTCCGCGCAGGGCGCCGCCGACACCACCGACGCGTGGTGGCGCGACCAGGGCGCGCAGCGCACCGAGGTGATGTCGTCGTGGCGGTGCCGTGACGCGGCGGAGCTGGAAGCCGTGCTGCGCATCGAGTTCCCCGGCGACGTCGTGGACGGGTGGGTCCGCGCCAACCCCGATCGGCGGGAGCTGGGCTACGGCTACGTCCTGTTCACCGTCACCGCTTGACCATGCCCCTGGGGCAGGCCGTAGACAGTGCGCGACACAGGCCGAGGGGGCATGCATGATCGACTACACCACGCACAGCCGGTTCACCGACCCCGGGTCGTTCGCCGGGTGGCTGGACGGCGTCGGACCGGACCTGGCCGAGCTGCGGCGGGTCGCGGCCGGGCTGGTGTTCCACTACTGGGGCAACGGGAACATCACCGACCACGGGTTCCCCGCCGAACGGCTGGCGGAGGTCGACCTGCGGTACGCGGCGGACATCCTCGCCCGCCTGCACGAGCTGAACCCCGCGCCGCTGGGCGAGCAGCGCGCGCCGACCGAGCGGGTGGTGGGCTGCTGCCGCGACTTCACGCTGCTGTTCGTGGCGATGGCACGGCACCACGGCCTCCCGGCACGGTCACGGGTCGGGTTCGCCGGCTACCTCGCGCCCGGCTGGTACCTCGACCACGTGGTGGCCGAGGTGTGGGACGGGCGGCGGTGGCGGTTGGTCGACCCGCAGTTCCTGGACGGCGAGGTCGACCTGATGGACGTGCCGCGGGACCGGTTCCTGGTGGGCGCGGACGCGTGGCGGGCCGCCCGGTCGGGTGCGATCGAGCCCGACCGGTTCGTGGTTTCGCCGGAGATGACGATCCCCGGCACGCGCGGCCTCACCCAGGTGCGGCACGACCTCGTGCAGGACCTGGCGTCGTTGAACAAGCACGAGATGATCCTGTGGGACCTGTGGGGCTTGCTGAGCGACGAACCGGAGCTGTCCGAAGAGGACGTTGCGGCGGCCGACGAGTTGGCGGCGTTGCTGCGGGACCCGGAGGCTGACGTGCGAGCGGCCTTCGACACCGACGCCTACCGCGTGTCGCCGGTGATCACGTCGCTGGACCAGGTGACTCAGTCGCCGGTGGAGGTCGTGTTGCGCTGAGCGGCGTTGCGGGCCGCGGCGGGGCTGAAGCGGTTCAGCACGGTCAGGTAGGAGGTGGGGAAGAGGCGGGCGATGAGGTCGGGCGCGATGGCGGTCCACGCGATCAGCACCCGGCCCTTGCGCTTGGCCACACCCGCCATGATCCGCTCGGCCGCCTTGTCCGCGGGGTAGGTCAGGAGCTTGGCGAAGTTCCCCTTTCCTTGCGCCGCTTCGGTTTCGCTGACCCCCGACGCCACCCGCGCGGTCTCCGCGATCCTGGTCCGGATGCCGCCGGGGTGGGCGCAGGTCACGCCGACGCCGCGGTCGGCCAACTCGTGGCGCAACGACTCGGTGAACCCGCGCAGGGCGAACTTGCTGGCCGAGTAGGCGGTCTGGCCGGGTGGGCCGATGAGCCCGAACAGGCTCGACACGTTGACCACGTGACTGCCCGGCGACTGGCGCAACGTCGGCAGGAACAGCCTGGTCAACGCCACCGGCGCGCGGAAGTTGACGTCCATGACCCAGTCGAACTCGTCCGCGCGGACCTGGTCGAACGTGCCACCGAGCGCCACACCCGCGTTGTTCACCAGCAAGGTGATCCGCGGGTTGCCGGCCAGCACCCGGGCCACCAGCCCGTCCAGCGCCCCGACGTCGGCCAGGTCGGCCACGAACGTCTCGACCCGCACCCCGCCGACCTTCCCGGCCACCGCCGCGAGCCGATCGGCATCCCGATCGATCAACACCAACCCACTGCCGCGCCGCGCGAGCCCGTACGCCAACTGCTCGCCGATCCCACTGGCCGCCCCGGTCACCACCGCCGTACCGCCCGCGAACCGGTAGCGCGAAAGCTGGGACATGAGGCCTCCTGTGACGACGTGCCGTGGACCCCACCAGTCTGACCCGCTACGACCCGCCACGGCTCAACTTCCCGCGACCGCTTCACCTCCACGCGGCTGGCCGCGGCGGGACAACTCGGCCGGGCGCGGCTGGGCGGTGCGTGTGGCCGGGCGCGGCTGGATGCGGCCGGATCCGGCTGGGCGCGGCAGGACCCGGCTGGATGCGGCCGGGATCCGGCGGGGCGCGGCGGGACCCGGCTGGGCGCGGCGTGCGGCAGGACGGAACGCGGCGGGGGCGGGATCCGGCGGGGCGCGGCGGGATCCGGCGGGGCGCGGCGGGATCCGGCTGGGCGCGGCAGGGCGGGCGGGGTCCGGCGGGGCGCGGCTGCGTGCGGCGGGACCTGGCTGCAGCGCGGTGAGGGCTCGGCTGGGCGCGAGGGTGCGGCTCCGAGCCCGGCGGCGGTAGCGGGCAGGCTGGTCGAGATCCTGGCGGGCCGGAGGGCTTGTCGGCCGGGCGGTAGTGGGCTGGGGTGGCGGTGGGCTGGAGATCCGCAGGGGCCGGTCTGGGGTTCGATGGGTTGGCGGTGGGGGCAGGGTGGCTGCTGATC
>NZ_LWLC01000019.1:0-43687 GCF_001905065.1 Saccharothrix sp. CB00851 | reverse complement strand
GGGTGGTTGGTGGCCGGGGGTGGCGCAGGCGGTGGTTGGTCGGGGGCCTCATTTCTTCAACCGACGTTTGAGGTCAATGATAACGGCGTTTTGAGGAGTGGGGGTAGGCAGGTTCACTCCATCGTGTTCGTGGGTCCGCTGGAGTAGTTGGTGTTGGCCCAGGTGGGAGGGGTGTTGGCAGGTCCAGGACACTAGGGGGCATGACGGCTACCGAGCACCTCGACGTCGTGATCGTCGGCGCAGGACTGTCGGGTGTCGGGGCGGCCTACCGGCTGCGGACCGAGTGTCCGGGCAAGTCCGTCGCGATCCTCGAAGCGCGGGACGCGATCGGTGGGACGTGGGACCTCTTCCGCTATCCCGGCATCCGGTCCGACTCGGACATGTTCACGCTCGGCTACCCGTTCAAACCGTGGCGCGAGGCGAAGTCGATCGCGGACGGGCCGTCGATCCTCGGGTACGTCCGGGCCACGGCAGCGGAGTTCGGCATCGATCGGCTGGTGCGTTATCGGACCAAGGTGGTCGCTGCCGACTTCTCCACCGAGACCGCGCGGTGGACGTTGACGGTTCGGCGGGACGAGGGCGGTGTGGTCAGGGAGAGTTCGATCACCTGCGACTTCCTCTACTCCTGCGCGGGCTACTACGACTACGACCAAGGCCACGACCCGGTGTTCCCGGGTGTCGAGTCGTTCCGCGGCGAGGTGGTGCGGCCGCAGTTCTGGCCCGACGACCTGGACTACGCGGGCAAGCGGGTGGTCGTGATCGGCAGTGGTGCGACGGCGGTGACGTTGGTGCCGTCGATGGCCGAGACCGCCGGGCACGTCACCATGCTGCAACGCTCGCCGACGTGGATCGGCGTGGTACCGGGCCGCGACAAGCTCGCCGACAAGGTCCGCGAACTGCTGCCCGCCCGGACCGCGCACCGCCTGATCCGCACCAAGAACATCCTCTTCGGGCTGGCGTTCTACCAGTTCTGCCGCCGCTGGCCCAAGGCGGCGCGCAAAATGCTCACCGGCCTGTCCACCAAGGTGCTCCAGGACGACGACGCGGTGCGCGAGCACTTCACGCCCACCTACGACCCGTGGGACCAGCGGCTGTGCGCCATCCCGGACGCTGACCTGTTCAAGGCGCTCAAGAACGGCCGTGCGTCGGTCGTCACCGACCACATCGCCACGTTCACCCCCGACGGCGTCCGGCTGAGGTCCGGTCGGGTGCTGGAAGCCGACGTCGTGGTCACCGCGACCGGGCTGCGGCTGCTCGCGTTCGGCGGGATCGCGCCGAGCGTGGACGGGCGCGCGGTGGAGTTGTCCGAGCAGTTCATCTGGCGCGGCGCGATGATCACCGGGCTGCCGAACTTCGCCGTCTGCGTCGGCTACACCAACGCGTCGTGGACGTTGCGCGCCGACCTGACCTCACGCCTGGTGTGCCGGGTGGTCAACCACATGGACCGGCGCGGCTACGCGTCCGTCGTGCCCAAGCCGGACCGCCCGCTGGCCCGCCGTCCCCTGCTGGACCTCGCCTCCGGTTACATCCAGCGGGCCATCCACGCGTTTCCGCGCCAAGGCGACCGCGGTCCGTGGCGGGTGCGGCAGAACTACGTGCTGGACGCGGTGTCGACGTTGCGCGGTGACCTGAGCAGGCAGTTGGTCGGGACCCCACGTGCGGCCGTGCGGCGATCGACGCCGGTCCGGTAGGCGTCACGGGCGGTAGCGCAGGCCGTCCACGACGAGGTCGAGCATGCCGTCCGCCGGGCCGACGTCGGGCACCGTGAGCGCGATGCCGCCGACCGTGGCGATCACGTGCAACGGGTCCACGTCCGTCCGGTCGACCGCCGCGAGCAGCGTGGCCATCGCCTCGACCAGCCGGTCCTTGCTCTCCGCGTAGGGGTCGCCGCCGGACGCGATCACCGCGCGCAACGCCTCACCCATGCCCTGTTTGGTCGCCAGGTACTCGACGAACCGGTCCATCCACGCCCTGATCGCCTCGAACGGCGGCAGCGAGCCCAGCAGCTCGGGCACGGCGTCGCAGATCTTCGCCAGCTCGTTGCGGTAGACCGCCTCCACGAGCGCCTCGCGGGTGGGGAAGTGGCGGTAGAGCGTGCCGATGCCGACGCCCGCGCGCTTGGCGATGGACTCCAGCGTGACGTCCGCGCCCTCGGTGGTGAACGCGTCCAGCGCCGTCTCGATCAGCCGGTCGCGGTTGCGCTGGGCGTCCGCGCGCAGTGGGCGGGACAACGTGCCTCCAAACGGGTGTGACGCGGCTCTCCAAGCTAAACGGAGGATCCTCCGGTTACTGTGGAGAAGTAGCGGAGGAACCTCCGCTTCAGTCTACGACAAGGGAGACGAGCAGACATGACCGAGCACATCACCACGCCGTTCGACGCGGAGTCCACCGCGGCCGAGGTCGTCGCGGGCATCGACCTGACCGGACGGCGCGCGGTCGTCACGGGTGCCGCGTCCGGCATCGGCGTCGAGACGGCGAGGGCACTGGCGTCGGCGGGCGCCGAGGTCACCCTGGCGGTCCGCGACACGGCGGCCGGGCAGCGGGTGGCCGACGAGCTCGGCGGCGCGGTCCGGGTCGCCCGGCTCGACCTGGCCGACCAGGCGTCCGTGGCGGCGTTCGTGGCCGGCTGGGACGGTCCGCTGCACATCCTGGTCAACAACGCGGGCGTCATGGCGACACCGGAGACCCGCACGCCGGAGGGCTGGGAACTCCAGTTCGCCACCAACCACCTCGGCCACTTCGCGCTGACGAACGGCCTGCACCGGTTCCTGGCCGTCGAGGGTGCGCGGGTGGTGTCGGTGAGTTCCGCCGCACACCTCATGTCGCCGGTCGTCTTCGACGACATCCACTTCACCGAGCGGCCCTACGACCCGTGGGCGGCGTACGGCCAGTCGAAGACCGCGAACGTGCTGTTCGCCGTGGCCGGGAACAAGCGCTGGGCGGCCGACGGCATCACGGTGAACGCCCTGATGCCCGGCGGGATCATGACCAACCTCCAGCGCCACGTCGACCCGGACGCCATGGCATCGATGATCAAGGAGGCGGGTGCCGAGGGGTTCCGGCTGAAGACGCCGGAGCAGGGCGCGGCCACGTCGGTGCTGCTGGCGGCGTCACCGCTGTTGGACGGTATCGGCGGGCGGTACTTCGAGGACTGCCGCGAGGCCCTGCCGAACGACGGCAACATGGTCAGCGGCGTCGCGGCCTACGCGCTCGACCCGGAGGCGGCGACCCGGTTGTGGCAGGTCACCGAGCAGACCCTGGCGCGTTGAGCCGGGCCGTCACCAGGTCGACCGCGGGGCGGTAGGCGCGGACCTGGTCCGGTGACCAGTCACCGGAAGCCCGGTCGTGGGTGACGATCCGGTAGATCAACGCCCGCAGCAGCACCTGGTCCCACCCGGGCAGGTGCGACCACCGGTCGACCAACTCCGGCGGCGCGCCGTACCAGCACAGGCAGTCCGCCACGGCGACCGCCGCCGCCCAGGACGCGGGCCGCCAGTACGGCGGCCAGTCGATCACCGCGGGTGGCAGCCCGGCGGCGAACAGCACGTTGCCCGGCAGGTCGCCGTGCACGACCTGGGCCGGCAGGTCCACCGGGCGGCGGGCCGCGACGAGCGGTGCCAGCAGGTCCGCTGGGCCGCCGTCGAGGGGCAGTTCCTCCCAGGCGACCCGGTCGCCGATCGACCACGGGTCGTCGCGGAGGTCCAAGTAGGACGGTCGGGGCACGTCGCGCACGGCGGCGTGGAACGCGATACCGGCCCGCAGCACGTCGTCCGGCCGACCGACGTCCGGCTCACCGGCCACGAACCGGCACGCCTCCCACCCGTCGACCACCCAGTCGCCGGACGCGGACCGCACCGGAGGCGCGATCCGGAACCCGGTCGACTCCGGCAGGGCGGCGAGCACCTCGGACCGCCAGCGCGTTTCCGGCTCGAAGTCCACCGGCTTGAGCACCAGGTCACCCGCGCGCCACGTTCCGCCCCGGCCACCGGGCAGCACGACCGGCTCGGCCGTGGCGCCGAACGCGGCGAGCACGGTCCGGGGAGGTCTGGGCACGGTCGTGATCGTAGGCAACCCGGTCGCACGTGGCGGCGGCTGCCCTACCGGGTGGCCGCCGTACCACGCGTGGTCACGGCAGCTTGACGCCGGTGATCTCCGCGCACGCGTCGAGCAGGCGTTCCTGCACGTCCACGTCGTACGCGGCGGGGTTGGCGCGCAGCTCCTCGCGCCACTTGAAGTAACGGCCGGTCACCGTGGCGGCGGGCTCGTCGCTGGTGGCGAGCCACACCTGGGTGTCCGCGCCCGTCGGCAGCTCGTCGGTGGCGTTCGGGCCGCCCAGCTTGGTCTTGATCCAGCCCGGGTCGACCGCGTTGCTCACCACGTCCGGCCACCGGCGGGCCACCGCGAACGCCAGCACCACGTCCAGCAGCTTGGAGTCCGAGTACGCCTGCATGCCGTCCCACGGACCGCGCTCGTGCTGGAGGTCGTCGAGGTCCGCCACGCCCTGCGACTCCAGCCCGGAGGTCAGGTAGACCAGCCGCCGGGGCCGGGGCACCAACGCCGTCAGCAGGTACGGCGCCAGCACGTTGACCTGGAACAACAGCTCCAGGCCGTCCTCGGTGACCCGCCGCTCGGGCAGGCCGCCACCGAGCCCCGCGTTGTGGATCACCACGTCGAAGGCGCCCGCGGCGGACGCCAGCTCCCGGGTCTGCGCCAGCGACGCGAGGTCGCCGACCACCACACCGGCCGCGCCGGGCACGGCGGCCAGCGCCTCGTCACCCCGAGCCCCGTTGCGCGCGTGCAGCACCACGCGGTGCCCTTGCGCCACCAGCGTCGCCGCCGTCTCCCGACCGATACCGTCCGCCGACCCCGTGACCAGAACGCTCACCATGCGGGGCAGCCTACCGTGGGAGCGCTCCCAGCCCGTCAGCCGAAGACCTGCCACCGGGCCAGCTGCCCAGCGGGCCACCCCGTGTTGCCGCTGAACCGCAGCCGGACGTGCCGGGCGGTCACCCCGGCGGGCAGGGTGATGGTGACCGCGTTGCCGGTGGCCGGGTCGAACACGTAGCCGGTCGGGCCGAGCACGGTGGTGAACGACGTGCCGGTGCCGACCTCCACCGCGATGGTCTGCGTGCGGCGGCCCCACGCGGGGTTCGGCGGCAGGCTCAGCACCATCCGGCGCGGCGCGGTCACCGTGCCCAGGTCGACCCCGATCCACTGCGGGAACGCCCCGTTCGCACTCTCCCAGTAGGTGTGCGGGTCGGCGTCGACGGCGAAGTGGCTGCCGTAGTGCTGGGTCTGGCTGCTCTGCGAGGTCGGCCGGCCGGCGGCCAGATCACGCTCGACCACGTCGGGCATGGGCTTGGTCGGCCGCACCGCCGTCACCGCGAGCTGCCCCTTGAGCATCCGGCCGCCGTCGCCGGTGAGCCGCAGGTAGTAGTCCGACGAGCAGCGCGTGCCGTCCTCGTCCAGCGCCAGGAAACCGGAGCCGACCGGGATGCCCGCCTGCGTCTCCGGTGTCTTGGCGATCTGGTTGGCCTCGTTGTACTCGTCGAACATCGAGATGTAGATGCCCTGCGCGCCCAGCCGGACCATGTTGTAGAACTGCCGCCACATGAAGTCGCCGTGCGCCCGGTGCCGCCGCGACAGGTCACCCGGCAGCACGCACGGCTGGTAGTCGATGCCGAGCCGGTCGCACTCCGCCTGGTCCGGCGAGTTCACGTGGGTGAAGAAGTGGTCGGCGTCGGCGACGGTGGCGATCCGGCCGACCATCCACGGCGAGATCATGTGGAAGCTGCGGTAGACCTGCGAGAACCCGGGCCGCGAGTCCTCGACCTCACGCCGCCAGTGCGTGGGCACCCCGCCGATCAGGTAGACCCCCTGGCCCTTGAACCAGTCGACCACGTCCTGGCACTGCTGCGGGGTGAACGGGCGGCCGGGGTCGTTGAAGCCGAAACCCCAGATGCACACGACCGGCTTGCCGTTCTGGCGGGCGTACATGGGGGAGGACGTGTACGCGCGCATCTTGTCGAGCCAGTCGGCCTTGATCTCCGACTGCATGTTCGTCCAGTTCGTGACGTCGTACATGACGTAGAACCGCACGCCGTGCGCCTCGGCGGCCCGCCGGACGTGGGCGGTGACGGCGTCGCGGATCGGGCCCTCGCCGCCGGTCGGGTTGAACCGCTGCAGGGCGGCGGTGTCGCAGCCGTACTCGCGCATCCAGCGGAAGTGCACGTCCACGGTCTGGTAGTCGTGGTTGGAGAACACGGTCGCCGGTTGGCCGTTGCCCAGCGTGCCGAACGCCGTCGGGTACTTGTTCGCGTAGTCGGTCATGTCCGGCCAGGACGTCAACGCGCGGTTCGACGGCGAGGGCGGCTGGCTCCAGTCGTGGCTCCAGTGCCACCAGCCGTCCAGCGGCGAGTGGTCGCCCCGGGCGGCGAACCAGCCCTGGTAGCCGACGGTGATCTTGCCGACCACGTCGCCCGGCGGGCTCGCCGCGCCCGCCGGGGACGACGTGCTGGTCAGTGCGGAGGCGGCGAGGGCCGACCCGAGGAATGTCCTGCGTGACAAGGGCACCGCACGCTCCTTCGTTGGAGGGACGGCATCAGCATGCAAGAAGTGAGCAGCATCACGCAATAACTCGACAAACCGGGATTCGGGTCGCGGACCGGGACTACCGCGCCAGCTCGGCCAGCACCGCGGCTGCCTGCTTCGGGCGGACCAGGAAACCCATGTGGCTGGTGTCGAGCGTGCGCACGTCGAACGGGTTGTCCGGGAGCAGCGCGTCGGCCTCGCGGATGAACCGGTCCTGCAACTCGACCGGGACCGAGCGGTCGCCGGTCAGGCGGAGGTAGGTGTGCGGCAGGCGTGCCCAGGCGTCCGGGTCGACGCGGTCGCTGCCGCCGTCCAGGCTCTCGTCGGGCTCCAGGGTGTTCAGCGCGGCCAGGAACTCCGCGTCCGTGCCGTCGGCCAGGATCGCGGTCTTGAGCTTGGCCAGCAGGTCCGGGTCGGCGGTGCGCCAGTTCATCCGGAGCACGCCCAGGTCGGCCGGGTTGCCCGCGAGCAGGCCCGGCAGGTCGTTGAGCGCGCTCGACGCCCACTCCGGCCCCGCCATGTACCCATCGGCGGTCAGGTCGACGCAGCACCACGCGGACGCGTACACGACCCGGTGCAGCAGCTCGGGCACGGCGTTCGCCACCCCGGTCAGCGTCATCCCGCCCCGGCTGTGCCCGACCAGGATCACCCGGCCGTGCTCGCCCGCGCGGCGCACCACGTCGATCACGTGCGCGACGTTGTCGGCGTGGCTCGCGCCCTTGAGGTCGGACGGCGCGGCGGCGAGGGCGGCCGGGTCCTGCGGTGCCTGGTAGGACGCGGAGAACGTGGCGTCGAAGCCGTGTCCGGGCAGGTCGACGGCGAGCGCGCGGTGGCCGAGCAGGGTCAGTTCGCGCAGCAGCGGGGACCAGTGGAACGAGTTGCTGTTGGAGCCGGGCAGGCAGACGAAGATCGCGTTCATGAAGACATCCTCACATTCGGCCCTGACCGGGCCGGCAGCACACCTCGAATCACGACCGCGCCGCCGATCACCGCGTGCCAGGGGCTCGGCCGCGGTGGTCGACCCGCCGCCCGGTGACGGCGTGCCGGTGGGTGTGGTCCGCGACCGCGTTTGATCCCGACCCGGTGGGCAACTCCCGGGCCATGACATCAGGCGTGGTCGCCCGCGGTGCGGGAACGGGTGGGGCGGCACGCCTGCGCCGCGCCGCGCGGGACGTGTTCGGGTGGGCGGAGCTGCGCGACGAGCAGGTCGCCGCCATGGAGCAGGTGCTGGCGGGGCGGGACGTGTTCGTCGTGCTGCCGACCGGCGCGGGCAAGTCGGCGGTCTACCAGGTGCCCGGCGTGCTGCTGGACGGCCTGGTCGTCGTGGTGTCACCGTTGATCGCGTTGCAGCGCGACCAGGTCGCGGCGTTGCGCGAGAACGGCGCGCCCACGGCGGCGCTGGTCAACTCGGTGCAGTCCGAAGTGGACAACGAGGCGACGTGGGAAGCCGTGGCGCGGGGCGAGGTGCGGTACCTGTTCGTCGCACCCGAGCAACTGGCCAAGCCCGAGGTCCTGGACCGGTTGGGCGAACCCGCGTTGTTCGTGGTGGACGAGGCGCACTGCGTGTCCGCCTGGGGTCACGACTTCCGGCCTGACTACCTGCGGCTGGCGGCGGCCGTGACCCGGGTCGGCCGCCCGCCCGTGCTCGCGCTCACCGCCACAGCGGGCGCGACCGTGCGCGAGGACGTGATCACCCACCTGGGAATGCGTGACCCGGTCGTGGTGGCCGTCGGGTTCGACCGGCCCAACCTGTCGCTGGCGGTGCGCGCGTTCGTCGAGGACGACGACAAGCGGCGCGCGGTGCTCGACTGGGTGCGCGAGGCGGGCAAGCCCGGGTTGGTCTACGTGGCGACGCGCAAGGACGCCCGCCGTTACGCGGAGGAACTGGTCGCCGCGGGGGTGGACGCCGAACCGTTCCACGCCGGGATGAAGGCCGCCGAACGGGAACGCGTGCAGGACGCGTTCATGCGCGGCCAGGTGGACGTGGTGGTGGCGACCTCGGCGTTCGGCATGGGCATCGACAAGCCGGACGTGCGGTTCGTCGCGCACGCGTCCGCGCCGGGTTCGCTGGACGCCTACTACCAGGAGATCGGCCGGGCCGGGCGCGACGGCGAGCCGGCGCGGGCGGTGCTGTTCTACCGGCCGCAGGACCTCGGGTTGCAGCGGTTCCTGCAGTCGCGCCACGTCGACCGGGACGCGTTGGCGTGGTTGGCGGAGTTCGTGCGCGACCACCCCGGGCTGCGGGTCACCGAGCTGGCCCGGGAGGCGGGGCAGTCGCGCCGCAAGGTCACGTCCGGGGTGAACCTGCTGGAACGGGTCGGCGCGGTGCGGGCGGCCAAGGCGCGGTTCCGGCTGGTGGTCGAGCCGGGGGAAGCCGCCGACCTGGCGGTGGAGGAAGCACAGCGGCTGCAGCGGCTGGACCGGTCGCGGATCGAGGTGCTGCGGGCGTACGCGGAGACCAGGGCGTGCCGGCGGCAGCACCTGCTGGGGTACTTCGGCGAGGTGCTGGAGCGGGCGTGCGGCAACTGCGACACGTGCGCGAGCGGCGAGGCGGGCACCGGTGTGTCGGCCAACCCCGAGTACCCGGCGCAGTCCCGCGTCCACCACCGCGAGTTCGGCTCCGGCACGGTGGTGCAGAGCGAAGCCGACCGGCTCACCGTGCTGTTCGAGGAGGTCGGGTACAAGACGCTGTCACTGGAGGCGGTGCACGCGGCCGACGCCCTCGGCCGCCACCCGGAGGGCTGACCGGAGCCGGCCGCCGCGGTCCATCGGAACAGTCCTTTGTAGACAGGTGGTTTACTGGTCGGGCCGCCGCCCCGGTTCTCGGCTCGATCAACGCCGATCAGTTGGAGGAGACCACCGTGCCCGTCACCAGGCTCACCCGCGGCTTGCTCCCCGCGCTGGCCATCGCGACCGCCCTCGGCACCGCGCTCGCACCCGCCGCCACCGCGGCGCCGACCACCGCCGCCGAGACCGTCGCGGCGCCGACCACCGACCTCACCATCTCCGTGTACGGCATGCTCACCCCCGTCGTCCGGGAGTACCGCCTCACCTGCGACCCGGACGGCGGCGCGCACCCGCGGCCCAAGGAGGCGTGCGAGGCGATCCGCAAGTCGCCGGGCGCCATCAAACCGCCACCGCCGACCGCGAACTGCCTGGACCAGGTCTACGGCCCGCAGCACGCCAAGGTGTCCGGTGTGCTGTTCGGCGTCGAGGTCGCGGCCGAGTTCAACCGCCGCAACTCGTGCGAGGAAGACCGCTGGCAGGCGTGGCTCCCGGTCTGGGGCTGAGTCACCCGGCGGGGGTCGGTGTCGCCGACCCCCGCCGGCACCGGCGTGGACATCGGTCCCGCCGTGGCCGGTGCCCCGGACCCATCGGCCCGGGGCACCGGCTCCGGCCTAGCGGGTGATCCGGTAGGCGCGGATCACGGTGTGCTCGAACGTGTTGCCGTCACTGTCCGCGCCGGACGCCCGCAGCGAGGCGTAACCGGCCGCGTCGGGGTGCGGCACCAGCGCGGCACCACCCGCGACCGGAACCCGCCGCCACGTCTTGCCGTCGTCGAACGACACGTCCACCCGGACCTGGCCCACCTCGCCGTTGTCCGCGCCGTCCTGCTGCTCCACGGCGAGCGGCACGCGCAGCAGGCGTCCGGCGGGCGCGCTGCCCGCGGCGTCGAGCTCCGGTTCGAACCGCACCACCGACAGCGGCAGCCGGCGGCCGTGGCCGTCGGGCAAGGTCTCCATCCGGAACGTCCACGCCCCGCTGACCCGCGTGGTCAGCTCGTGCGCGGTCGGATCGCGGACGATGTCGTGCTCCACCCGGTAGTGGCCCGCGCCCTCGGGCACGCTGAACTCGCCCCACTGGTCGCGGACCTGCCCGACCAGCCGCCCGTCCCGGTACACCGACGTGCGCGCCGACTCGTGGCTGCCCCGGCCGAGGTTGCCGTCCCGGTCGTTGATCAGCGGGATCTGCGCCGTCACCCGGTCCTCGTGCACGCCGAGGTAGGTGGCCGAGTAGCCGGCCAGGCCCGGCCCGAGCACCGGGTAGGCGAACCGCTCCGCGTAACGCTCGCCCAGCCGGTACCGGCGGTGGAACGACGAGTAGTCGGCCTCGGTGCGGTACTGGGGCGACAGCCGCTGGTAGCCCCAGCTCCAGGTGAGCTGGTCGGGCGTGACGAGGTCGATCACCTCACCTCCCGCGGGCACGGGCAGGCCCACCGACCAACCGCCCGAGCCGTCCGGCGGGCTGGCGTTGCCGCTGTGCAAGTACTGGCGGTCGGCGGGGCCGGGCGCGAACGCGGTCCGCACCTCGGTCAACTCGTCCTTCTTCGGTGCGCGGGTGTACCCGGTGGGCACCGCGCCCTGCTCCATCCAGCGGAACCGGTAGTGCGTCGGCGTGCCGTCGACCGGTGGGCTCTGGAACTGGGCGCCGACCGAGACGGTCAGCTCCTCGGCGGTCAGGGTCGGGCCGACGTGGCCGATCGCCATGTCGCCGAAACCGCCGATGAACGCCGTGTTGAGCACGACGCGCCTGCCGTTGAGCAGGCGGGAGACGTTGATGTCGCCGATCATCGGCGTCGCGGTCGGGTCGGGCGCGGTGACCTGCAACGGCTTGGCCACGCGGGCGTCGAACGTGTACCGGGTGTGGTCGGCGTCCACGGTGAGCGCCGGTCGGGCCAGGACCCAGGTCTTGGGCCAGCTGCGGATGACGGTCCGGGCCATGTACTCGCCCTTGGGCACGCGTGCGGTGGCGGTGCCGTTGGGGCCGTACAGGTTCTCGTAGACGTCGTTGTTCATGCCGACGAGCGCGACCGAGTTGTCCAGGGCCGGGTTGCCCTCGGCGTCGATGTGCTCGATCGCGACGTCGTAGCTCTCGACCTCACGGGCGAGGCTGAGCGGCACGCGGGTGGGCCCGCCGACGAGCACACCGGAGAAGACGCCGTCCACGGTGCCGATCCTGGTGTCCGCGGTGACCGCCACGGTGGTCGTGCCGCCGGCGGGCACGGTGACGTGCGCCGGGTCCACCGTGACCAGACCCGCGGGTGCGGCACCGCGGAGTTCGACGGCGAGGTCGAACGTGATCGGCTCGGGGCCGCTGTTGCGGTAGGTGACGGTCTTGGTGACCGGGATGTCGTCGTGGTGCGGCCACAGCTGCTTCTCGAACGTCAGGCTCACGGGTTCCGCGCCGGTGGTCGCGGTGAGCGCGCGGGTCACGTCGACCCGGCCCGCGCCCTGGTCGAACACGCCCAGGGCCGGGTTCGGCTTGGCGGAGGCCATGAGGGCGGCCTTGAGCTGCGCGCCGGTCCAGTCCGGGTGCCGCTGGGCGAGCAGGGCCGCCGCGCCGGCGACGTGCGGGGTGGCCATCGAGGTGCCGGACAGCGACGCGTGCCGCCTGCCGACCGGTGTGCCGAGCACGCCCTTGGCGGCCTTGGCGGCGACGATGTTCAGGCCGGGCGCGGTGATGTCGGGCTTCACCGCGTCGTCGCCGTTGCGGGGGCCGCGGCTGGAGAAGTGGGCCAGGTCGTCGTCGTGCCGGACCGCGCCGACGGTGAGCGCGGCGTCGGCGCTGCCCGGCGAGTCGATCGACTTGGACCGCCCGCCGTTGCCCGCGGCGACGACGAACAGGGTGCCGGTCTTCGCGGTCAGCTGGTTGATCGCGTCCTCCAGCGGGTCGACACCGGGGGAGTCGTAGCCGCCGAGGCTGAGGTTGACGATGTCCGCGCCCTCGTCCACGGCCCACTGCACGCCGGCCAGGATCCACGACTCGGGGCAGCCGCCGTTCCCGCCGCACACCTTGCCGTCGAGGATGCGGGCGTCGGGCGCGACGCCCCGGTAGGTCCGGTCACCGCTGGCGATGGTGGCGGCGACGTGCGTGCCGTGGCCGGTGACGTCGGTGGCGTCGGGGTCGTCGGTGAAGTTGCGCTCGGCGACCTCCTTGCCCCTCAGGTCGGGGTGCGCGCCGTCGACGCCGCCGTCCAGGACGGCCACCTTCACACCCTTGCCGGTGAAGCCGGCCCGCCACGCGGTGGGCGCGCCGATCTGGGCGGTGGAGCGGTCCAGGGTGGGGCGGAGCATGCCGTCGAGCCACACCTTGGTCACGCCGGGATCGGCGAGCAGCGCGCGGAACGTCGCGCCTGCTTCGGCCTTGGGCGCCGCGGTGGCCAAGGCGCCGGGGAGCGCGCGGGCGGAGCGCAGGCCGGTGGGCGTGCCGGTGACGATCAGCGGCAGGTGGTCGGTGCGCGCGTCGTCGTAACCCGCTTCGACCAGGCCCGTCACGTCGAACAGCCGCGGGTCGAGCCTGCCCTCGGCGATGGCCTTGGCCGCGTCCTCCGGGACGACGCTCAGCCGCCCGTCCCGGTGCGTGGAGTGGAAGGTGACCCGGTCGCGGCCGGGACCGGGCTGGAACGACCCGACCGCCGCGCCCGTCACCACGACCCGGTCGCCGGTGATCAGGGTGACGGTGCGCGGCTGCCCGTCGGCCGCGGTCGGCTCGGCGCCGGTCGCGCCCGCGGTTCCGGCCTCGGTCCCCGCGCTCGCGGTGTCGGCACCGGCGAGCCTCGCGTTTTGGCCACCGGCCGCTCTCGCGGTGTCGGCACCGGCTGCCCTCGCGGTCCCGGCACCGGCCGCTCCCGCGGGTTCGGCACCGGCGACCGGCGTGGCCAGCAGCCCTAACGCCAGGACGGCGGCCCCGAGGGCTTTACCGCGCTTCCGTGGTCTGAACACACGTACCTCCCGTGTCCGGTGCGCGCGGATCGCGCACTCCGGGGGCGTCGCAGACCCGCGGTGGCGGTGGACCGGGAAGTGGCGAAGCCCCCAACGGCCTCGACGCTAGCCACCCCGCGCCGGTGCGGTCAGCGTCTGTTGGCAGGGTGTTCGGCCACCCGAATGCACCATCGGCGGCTCGTGCGCCGTCACCGGGAGAGGTCGCCGGCCTCCACCCGCGCGACGAACTCCTCGGCGTCCGACGCCACCGGCACACCGTCGGCGGCCACCACGGGAGCCGGGTCCCGGCCCAGGTCGAACGCGAGCCGTCCGCGTGCGCCGTCGTCACCGATGACCGCGCCGTGGTCGTGGACTTCCAGCGTCTCGCCTGGCGGGTAGAGCGTGAGGGACGTGTCGCCGAGCGACCCGCTGCGCCACCACGACTCGCCCTGCAGGTAACGCCGCCACGCCGCCGGCAGCGGACGGCCCAACCGCGCCTCGGCCAGGTCGAACTCCGCGTCCGCGACCGGACCCCGGTACTCGGCCTCGCACACGATCGCGCCGACGATGTCGGCGTTGAACTCGTCCAGGTCCTCGGCGGGCACCCAGTGCTCCAGCACGTCACGCCCACCGGCCTGCTGCACCGGGTAGCGGGCCAGGAAGTCCCGCCGCACGCTGAACCGCGTGACGAAACCGACGCCGCCGGCGGGCACGTTCCACTCGCGCGCGATCTTCGTGGCGTACCAGCGGTTCGCCACCGGGTAGAAGATCGGCTGGTCGGGCAGCCGCGGCGGCCACGCGCGCCACCCCGCCGCCGCCACCAGGTCCAGCTCGGCGCGTCCGGTCGGTCGCCACAGGTCCACCACGTCGTCCATGGCGCAGAGCGTAGGTCGTGGCCCGCGTGGCACCACCGGATTTCCGGCGTCAGCCCACCTCGACACCCACCGGCATGCCGGTGACGGGCCGCCCGGTGGCGAACGCGATGGCCGCCGCCGCGGGCGGGTAGGACAGCTCGCCCACCCCGCCCACCGGGGCGTCCGACGGCACCAGCACCACGTCGACGTCCGGCGCCTGGTCGATGCGCGCCC
Organism: Saccharothrix sp. CB00851; assembly: GCF_001905065.1. Classification (NCBI taxonomy): domain Bacteria; kingdom Bacillati; phylum Actinomycetota; class Actinomycetes; order Pseudonocardiales; family Pseudonocardiaceae; genus Saccharothrix; species Saccharothrix sp. CB00851. Next base: position 29,307 of record NZ_LWLC01000019.1, on the reverse strand, counting down.
ACGCGTAGTCGCGGAACGACGACTGCACGACCCGACCGTCCCGCACGGTGATCTGCGCGCCCGACACCGTCGACAACGCGTCCATCACCCCGCCCTCGACCTGCGCGCGGACCCCGGACAGGTGCAGCACCGGACCCACGTCCACCGCCGCGGTGACCCGTCGGACCCGGCCCTCGGACGCGTCGGCGATCACCGCGACCACCGAGCCGTACTCCTCGTGGCACGCCACGCCGCGGGTGACGCCGGGCCGGACGTTCCCCGCCCGTGACGCCGCCACGTCGAGCACCCGCCGCAGCCGCGAGTCGGCGGGCAGCAGCCGTCGGCGCAGCTCGACCTGGTCCAGCCCGGCGCGGTGGCCGAGTTCGGCGAGGAAGCTCTCCTCGGCGTACTGGAAGTGCCCCGCGTAGACGGAGCGCCAGAAACCCGTGCGCAGCGGCGCGTCCCGCAGGGTCAGGTCGACCCGGCCCGGCACGGTGTACGGGAAGTGGTCGCCGTTGGCCTTGACGATGTCCGGGTTGTTGAAGAACGGGAAGATGTTCAGCGGCCAGGTGGCGACACCGTGCGACCGCCACGTCGGCACCCCGTCGGCGTCGACCACGGCGGCCAGCCGGTGCACCGACATCGGCCGGTAGGAGTCGTGCCGCATGTCGTCGTCACGGGTCCACAGCACGCTCACCGGCGCGCCCACCACCCGTGAGCAGGCGATGGCCTCCAGCACCGGGTCGAACTCGATCCGCCGGCCGAACGCGCCGCCGGTCAGCGCCGTCTCGACCCGGACGGCGGCCTGGTCCAGCCCGAACTGCCCGGCCAGGATCAGCCGCAACGTGCCGGGGTCCTGGGTGGGCGTCCACACGGTCAGGCCGGTCGCGGTGACGTGCGCGGTGGCGTTCATCGGTTCCATCGGCGCGTGCGCCAGCAGCGGCAGCTTGTAGGTGGCCTCGAACGCCACCGGTCCGGGCGCGGTCGGCACGACGGGCAACGCGGTCTCCAGGTCCGCGAGCCACTGCCTGCTGTCCGCGGTCGGCGTGCCGCCGCGCCACGTCACCAGCAGCGCCTCGCGCCCGCGCAACGCCTCCGGCACCGACCGGGCGATCACCGCCACCCCGCCCTGGCCGGACGTCGCCGGGTCCAGGGTCGTCACCGCGACCACGCCGGGCACCGCCTTCGCCGCGCGGTCGTCCACGGTGTCGACCACCGCGCCGATCCACTGTGGACGGAGCACGACGGCGACCAGCGCTCCCGGCGGACGGATGTCAATGCCGTAGCGGGCCTTGCCGGTCACGATCGCCTTCGCGTCCACCCGGCCGGCCCGGGTGCGGCCCAGCAGGCGCCACCGCTCCGGCGGGGTCAACGTCACCGGCACGGTCGCCGGGTCCAACGCCGCCGCGTCCCGCACCAGGTTCCCGTACCGCAGCACGCGCCGGCCGTGGCGGACCGCGCCGTCGCGGGCCGCGCACTCCTCGACCGGCACGCCCCACCGCCGCGCGGCGGCGGCGACGAGCAGGCAGCGGGCGGTCGCGGCAGCCCGGCGCAGCGGTTCGTGGAGCTGGCGGGTGGAGAACGAGCCGCCGACGGCCTGCGACCCGAACCGGGCCGTGTCGCCGTGCGCCTGCTCCAGCCGGACGTCGTCAAGGCCGACCATCAGCTCCTCGGCCACCAGCAGCGCGACCATCGTGCGCACGCCCTGCCCGGAGTCGGGCTTGGGCGCGGTCACGGTGATCCGGCCGCGATCGTCCAGCCGGACGAAGACGTTGGGCGCGAACTCGTCGGCTGCCTGCGCCGAACCGGGCAGCGCCACGGGCACGCCGACCACCAGCACGCCACCCAGGAACGTGCGTCGACTGATCTTCATCGCCCGCCCCGCTTCAGCTGCGCGGCCCGCCGCACGGCCGCCCGCACCCGCGTGTACGTGCCGCAACGGCACACGTTGTCGCGCAGGGCGGCGTCGATCTCGGCGTCGTCGGGGTCGGGGTTGGCGGCCAGCAGCGCGACCGTCGACATGATCTGGCCGGGCTGGCAGTAGCCGCACTGGGCGACGTCCAGCTCCAGCCACGCCCGCTGCACGGGGTGGTCGCCGTCCTCGGACAGTCCCTCGATGGTCGTGATGCGCTTGCCTTCCGCCTCGCCCACCGGCGTGACGCACGGCCGTGCCGCCTTACCGTCCACAAGGGACGTGCACGCGCCGCACGCACCCACGCCGCAGCCGTACTTGGGGCCGAGCAGGCCCAGCTGTTCCCGCAACGCCCACAGCAGCGGTGTCCCGCCGGGAACGTCCACGTCCCGCCGCTCGCCGTTCACGTGCAACCGATACCGCCCCACCACGGCCCCCTCCACGTTCGGCCTGCCCTCATCGTGGTGGCGCGCGGACCAGCCGGCAATCATTCGTTCAGTCGCTGAACGATGGCTCCGGTACGGCCGACAGGCGGTTGCGCCGCTGCTCCGGACAGGGCCGCGCGGCGGATCGCGGACTTGAGGTTGACACTGTGACAAGGTCTTCACTGGGCCCAGGAGGTGGTTCCCATCAACCCGACACCCGGTAGTCCAGAGGACACCCGCCTGCTCGACGCGTTGAGCGCGGAGAGCGCGTCCACGCGCCTGCGGGCGGCCCAAGCGGCCGGCACGCGGGCCGACCCGGCGCTGGTCGAGGCGCTCGTCGCCCGGTGCGCGGTCGAGTCGGACTTCTTCGTGCGCGACATGCTCACCTGGGCGTTGACCCGGCTCCCGGCGGACGTCACGGTGCCCAGGCTCCTCGCGGAACTGCGGTCCGAGAGCGCCCAGGCCCGCAGCCAGGCGTTGCACACGCTGTCCAAGATCGGGGACGCGAGGGCGTGGCCCGCGATCACGCGGTCGTTGCTGCACGACGCCGACGACGAGATCAGGCGCAGCGCGTGGCGTGCCGCCGTGGTCCTGGCGCCCGACGAGGCGAGGGCAGGGCTGGCAACGGAACTGGCCGGACAGCTCGGTCGGGGCGACCGGACGGTCCAGCTCAGCCTCAGCCGGGCGCTCGTCGCACTCGGTGACGTGGTGGAGCCCGCACTCCGGGCGGGACTGGCCGGTGACGACCCGGTGGTGCGCGCGCACGCCCGTGCCACGGAACGGCTCCTGCACGACCCGGACGCCGGTTTCGACCCGGACGTGGACGAGGCGAAGCGGATCGTCGCGCTCGGGCCAGGGGCAACGGCGTGCTGATCGGCGAGGTGGCCCGCCGCTCCGGGGTGAGCACCCGGATGCTCCGGCACTACGACTCGCTGGGGCTGGTGCGGCCGACGGGCCGCACCGTGGGCGGCTACCGCGAGTACTCCGCCGAGGACATCCGCCGGATCTTCCACGTGGAGAGCCTGCGGTCCCTGGGGCTGTCGCTGCGCCAGATCGGCCGTGCCCTGCAAGACCAGGCCTTCACGCCGTCCGCGCTGGTCGGTGACCTGATCCGGCAGACCGAAGACCGGCTGAAGCGGGAACAGGAGCTGCTCGAACGACTCCGCGCGGTCGACGCCTCGGCGCCCTCCGGCTGGCCGGACGTCCTGCGCATCGTCGAACTGCTGCACGGCCTGAACTCGCCCAGTGCCGCGCGCCGCCAGCAGACCGTCCTCGCCCCGACCGACGACGTGCCCGTGCCCACCGAGCTGCTGGCCGAGGCGGTCCTCGCCGAAGCCGACCCGAACGTCGCCGGCGCCCTGCGGTGGGCGCTGGCGCGGGCGGGCGGTGACGGCGTGGCGAGCGTGGCGTCCGGCGCGTACTCCGACGACGTCGACATCCGGCGGCGCGCGGTCCTGGCCATCGCCGGGATGCCCGGCGACGACGCGACCGCCGTGCTCGCGGACGCGCTGGAGGACTCGGACGCGACAGTGCGCCGGCACGCCGCCCTCGCTCTGGGCGCGCGTGGCGTCACGGCCGCCGTGCCGACCCTCGTCGGCATGGTGGTCGACGGCGCGAACGACGTGGAAGCTGCCGAGGTGCTGGGCACGTTGTCGCGGGAGCCCGGGTGCGCGGACCGGGTGCTGGGCGCACTGCGGGACGAGCTGGCCACGCCCGACGCCGCCGTGCGGATCCGCCTGATCCAGGCGCTCGCCGAGCTGCCGGGGACCCTCGCGCTGGACGTGCTGCGGCACCTGGCGCGCGACGAGGACCAGGCCGTCTCGCTCGTCGCGTCCGCCTTCGTGCGCATGGTCGAGGAACGGTCCGGCGACTGAAAAACCGGGGGACAGCCCGAGGCTGCGGGATTACCGTCGCCCGCATGCCCGACCACTCCGGCTCCCTCACGTGGCGGCCACTCACCCGTGAGGACGCCCAAGCGTCGGCCGACCTCCTCAACGCCATCGAGGCCGTGGACCGGATCGGCGAGAACTACACCGCCGAGGACACGCTCCAGGAGCTGGTCGACCCCTACGCGGACCTGGAACGGGCCAGCCTCGCCGCGTTCGACGGCGACCGGATGGTCGGCTACATGAAGGTCCGCCACAAACCGGTCGCGCACGACGTCCACCGGGTGTTCCTGGACGGCGGCGTCCACCCCGACCACCGCCGCCGCGGTGTCGGTGCCGCGCTCGTGGACGCCGGGGTGGAGGCGGCGAAGGTGGTGCACACCCGGCACCACCCGGCTCTGAAGCTCGTGGTCGACGTGCACAAGGCCGAGCACATCGAGGGCTTGGCCGAGCTCGTCCGCTCCCGGGGTTTCGCGCCGGTGCGCTACTTCCAGCGCCTGGAACACCCGCTCGGTGACGCGCTCGGCGACGCGGTGATCCCCGAAGGGCTGCGGGTCGAGCCGTGGTCGGAGCGCAACGACGAGGACTTCCGGTCCGTCCGCAACGAGTCCTACCAGGACTACTGGGGCGCGGCGCCGATGCCGGTGGACTCCTGGCAGAACAAGATCACCAACCAGACGTTCCGGCCCGAGGCGAGCTTCCTGCTCCGCGACGCGGCGAACGGGGCTCCGGCGGGCGTGCTGGTGACCCTGTGCTGGGACGCCGACACCGAGGCCACCGGCATTCGCGACGCGCACTTCATGCTCGTCGGCACGGTCCGGGCCTACCGCGAGCGGGGCGTCGCCGGTGCGCTGGTCGGGCACGCGCTGCGGGCCGCCGCCGAGCAGGGCTACGACCGGGCGAGCGTGAGCGTGGACTCGGCGAGCCCGTCCGGCGCCTCCGGGATCTTCACGCGGGCAGGCTTCACGCCGACCATGCGGTACGTGCGCTGGGCGCTGGACGTGTGACCCGCCGCCCGTGCCGGTGTCGACCGGCACGAGCGGCGGACATCGGATCACGCCACCGCGGTGCCCTCCAGTTCGACCATCAGGCTGGGGATCGCCAGCCGCGTCACGCCGAGCACTGTGGTGGCCGGTGCGACCCCGGCGGCGGCCAACCGGCCCGCGAGCACGCCGTAGTGCTGGAACAGCGCGTCGACGTCGGTGGTGTAGACGGTGAGCCGGACGAGGTTCGCCGGCGACATGCCCGCCTCGCCGAGCACCGCCTCCAGGTTGTCCAGGCTCAGTGCCAACTGCGCCCCCAGGTCACCGTCGTGCTGAGGCTTGCCGTCGCCGCTCATCGCGGCCTGCCCGGCGCAGTACAGGGTCCGGCTGTGCCCGGAGACGATCTCACCCTGGTTGTACCCCAGCTCCACCGACCACGGCCACGGGTTGACCGCCGTTCGCTCCACAGCCACATCAGCTCCATTCAGGTTCTTCGACAGTGCGGCCAGCCTCGCAACGAATCACGACATCCTTTGTCGTGTATTCCGGTAGCGTTTCGGCATGCGCGCCGACCGGTTGGTCTCGCTCGTGCTGCTGCTGCGCCGACGAGGTCAGCTGTCGGCGGCCACGATCGCCCGCGAGCTGGAGGTGTCCACGCGCACCGTGCTGCGTGACATCGAGGCGCTGTCCGCGGCGGGCGTCCCGGTCTACGCCGAACGCGGCAGGCACGGCGGCTTTGCGTTGCTGCCCGGTTTCCGGACCGAGCTCACCGGCCTGAACCACGACGAGGCGCTCGCCCTGCTGATCGCCGGATCACGGCGCGGCGCGCAGGCGTTCGGCCTCGGCTCGGCACTCGCCTCGGCCATGCTCAAGGTGGTCGACGCGCTGCCCGAGAGCTACCGGGAGACCGCGGCGGGCGCGGCGCAGCGGCTGCTCATCGACCCGGAGACCGACCTGCTCTCGCGCCGCGTGGTCGCCGACGAGGTGCCCGACGATGTGGTGGCCGAGATCCGGCGCGCGGTACTGGCCGGGCACAAGCTGCGCCTGCACTACGCGGCGGCGGGCCAAGCCCCGCAGTGGCGCACGGTCGACCCGATCGGCCTGGTCACCGTGCGCGACCAGGGTTACCTGCTGGCCACCAGGTCCGGCGCGGACCGCACCTACCGGCTGTCCCGGGTGCTGGCCGCCGAGGAACTCGACGAGCCCGCGCAGCGACCGGACCGGGTCGACCTGGACCTGGCCTGGCAGGAACGCGGCACGCGGTTCCGGGCGGGCGGCGACCAGGTCGCGGTGCTGGTGCGGGTGAACCCGGCGCGGCGGGAGGACCTGGTGGGCACCGCGCTCGCCGTCCTCGCCGAGGAGACCGACGCGGACGGCTGGCTGCGGCTGGAGGTCACCTTCCAAGACCCGCGCCACGCCGAGTGGGCGCTGTGGCGGCTCGCCACGAACGCCGAAGCCCTGGAGCCGCAGTGGTTGCGCACCTCGCTGCGCGACCGCGCGGCGGCCGTCGCCGACCGCTACCGGCCGTTGTGAAACGTTTCAGCACTGTGTCAGAGTCGTGGTCCGCCGTCGACACCGACTACGAACCCCGAGGTCTTCGATGAGGAAGGCACCGCTCGCGGCGGCCGTCGTGCTGGCCGCGTCCCTGGCCCAACCCGGTGTCGCGCACGCCGCGCCGGGCGTCACGCTGTTGTCCGACACGCTGCTCGACCAGTCGGCGCTGTACTTCGTGTCCTACGACGGCCTGGTCAACAACAACGCGTTCCAGGACGCGCTGATCACCTACAACGGCCACCAGTACGCGGCCTGGTACACGTCCACCCGCCACGCCGTGGTGGCGCGGCGGGCGTTGGGCGGCAGCTGGGAGAAGGCCGTGCTGCCGCACCAGCTGAGCGCCAACGACTCGCACAACGTGATCTCGCTGGGCGTCTCACCGCAGGACGGCACCCTGCACGTCGCGATGGACACGCACAACACGCGGCTGTACTACGCGAAGTCGGTGGCGGGGTTGGTGTCGCAGCCCGGTGCGCACCGCTGGTCGCCGTCGGTGTTCGGTGCCGTGCAGCGGACCCTGGGCGGCGTCGAGCTGGGGAACATGACCTACCCGCAGTTCGTCGTCACGCCGGAGGGCGCGCTGCAGTTCAGCTACCGCACCGGCGGGTCGGGCAACGGTGTGAACGAACTGGCCGAGTACACCGGCGGCACGTGGCGGCGGTTGGGCGCCTGGTCGTCCGCCACGGGCAACTACCGCGGGCCGAACGGCGTCGTGTCCACGACCCGCAACATGTACCTGCACGGCCTCACCTACGACCGGCGCGGACGGCTGCACGCGGCGTTCACCTGGCGCGAGGGCAACGCGGGCGTGCTGTGCAGCTCCGGCGGCCTCACCAACCACGACACCGGTTACGTCTACAGCGACGACCGCGGCCGGACGTGGCGCAACGCGGCAGGCGCGGTCGTCGGTACCACCGGTGGCACCAGGGTGTCGGTCACGTCGCCGGGGCTGGTCGCCGACCCGCTGGACCCGAACCACGGGCTGATGAACCAGGAGGGCCAGAACGCGGACTCGGCGGGCACGCCGCACGTGGTGATCAGCTACGTGCCGGGCCGGTTCACGCAGTGCGTCTCGAACTACGCGCAGCAGCGCACCCAGTACGGCCGGACGTTCCACGTCGTGCGCAACGCGAACGGCACGTGGACCAAGCGGGAGGTGCCCGTGGCGCCGGGCAGCACCCAGCGGACCAAGCTCGTCTTCGACCGCGCCGACAACGCCTACCTGGTGATGCCGCGCGGCCGGATCGTGTCGGCGAGCAAGGCCAGCGGCTGGACCGACTGGACCCTGGTGTTCGACCGCCCGTCGATGAACGCGTTCGGCGAGGTCAACGTCGACACGTCCCGGCTGGCGGTGGACGGCGTCCTGTCGTTGCAGTACCAGCAGCGCTCCAGCGGCACGACACCGTCGCCGATCCGGGTCGCCGACTTCCGCCTGGGCTGACCGCGGGGCCACGGGGGTCTTCCGCCCGGGGGACCCCCGTGGCCGCGAGGCTCAGTAGCCGACGTAGCCGGTGCCGTTGTTGATGCCGACCAGGCCGGGGTGCCTGGCGAAGCCGCCGTAGCGCGCGTAGGTGTAGCGGACGCCCGCGATGATGTTGTCGACCGGCGCGTAGATGTCGTTGTAACCGGGGAGCTTGTAGGTCTGGAACGTCGGGTCGATGCACTGCATCAGGCCCTTGGACGGTGTGCCGCGGGCGGCGTTGGAGTCCCAGGTGTTCACGGCGTTGGGGTTGCCGTTGGACTCCTTGATGATGATCGTGTAGATCTCGTCGACGCTGCTCTCGTCGATCGCCGTGCCGTTGGCGGCCAGGACGCCGATCGCCTCGCGGATCCAGCCCTCGATCTGGCGCTGCTTCGGGGGCTTGCGCGCCTCCTCGGCCTCGCGCGCCTCTCGCGCCGCCTGCTCCTCGGCCGCCTTGCGCGCCGCGTAGCCGTCCTGCGCGATGCCGCTGGCCTGGTTGAACGTGTGCAGCGCGGCCAGTTGCTCCTGGCGGATGATCCGGGCGGTCTCCGAGCCCAGGTCGACCGCGTGCACGGTCTGGACCTTGCCGGTCCGGGCCGCCTCGTCCGGCACGCCGCCGAGGTCGGCGCCACCGGCGACGGGGCTGAACGTCCCGGTCATCGCGTGGGCCGCCGCGCCGGCGCCGGAGACGATGCCCACGGCCACCGCCACACCGGCGATGCGTCGGGGGAGGACCCGCTCCGACTCGGCGCGGTGAGCGCCCTTGTAGCCGGGCGGCGGCGGGGGTACCTGGAACGTGGTCTGCCCACGTTTGTTCTTGTGACGGACGTGCCGAGCCAAGGGTGCAGCCTCCTGCGGTCGGGGAACTCCGTCACCGGACCTGGCGGGGGATCCAGGTGGACGTGGGCCGTATCGGGGGATGTCGGGCCCGTGTCCCTTCGGTGATGGAACCGTGATCTGCGGCCGAGAACGTAACCGTTCGTGTTTTGCGGAGGCAAGGCATGGGCGTTAATGGGTGACGCTCGTCACGTTTGTCCCTCGTGGCGACTACTGTGCGTCCACGCAACCACACGATCGGGTGCAATACGGCTACGGACGCGGATACGGCCCGGCCTCGAACGGCGTGAACGCGGGCCGCACCGCCACGTCGGAGCCCGTCAGCGGGTTGGCGGTCAGCTGCCGTTCCGGTCCGAGCCCGGCCGCCGCGGCGTTCATCGCGGCCACGTCGGCGGTCGGCCACCGGCCCGTCCCGATCCGCTCGAACAAGGTCCGGAACGCGACGATCTCCTCGGCCGCGCTGAACCGGCAGTGCCCGGCCCGGTCGACGGTGTACTGGCGCAGCCGCTCCGGCTGGCGCACCCGGGCCGCGTACGCCGACCCGTTCGACGCGGGCAGCAGGCCGTCACCGGCGTTGTGCACGGTCAGCACCGGCCACGGCGTGCGCCCCACCGGCAGGCTGGTCCGCGCCAGGTACACCACGGCCCGCGGCTCGGGCGCGACCCTCGGCGCGGCGGCCAGCCGGTCCAGGTCCGCCTCCAGGTCGAGTCCGGCCGCCGCGTACGCCCGGGTCACCAGCGCGCGTTCGTCGGACCGGCCCAGCACCCGCCGGTAGTCGACGCCGACGTTCCCGCTCGGGTTGCCGCCCGCCCACCGCTCCAGGTCCGCCCGCGCGGGTCCGGCGGCCCAGGCGCGGAAGTGCCGCAGCCAGACCGCGGCCCAGTCGACCTGCTCGTCCACCGACGCCGGGCGCGGCGCGGTCGGGTCGAACCAGCCGGGCACGTCGGCCAGCGCCGCCGCCAGCGCGAGCCGCGGCCGGGCCGCCGGGTCACCCGCGGCCGTCGTGATCGCCTCGACCAGCCGTGCCTGGTTGGCCGCCGGGTCCGCCGCCCGCACCAGGTCGACGTCCACGTCCAGCAGCACCGACAGGGCGAACACCACGTCGAGCCCGGAGTTCCAGTACGCCGCGCCGCCCGCCGTCGCGCCGCACAGCGACAGCACGCCGTCGAACCGCCCGGGGTTGCGCTCGGCCAGCACCAGCGACGTGGCGCCGCCGATCGACTCACCTGCCGAGATCGTCCGCCGGGGCGTGCCGACCTCGCGCCCGAACCAGTCGAGCAACCTGATCTGGTCGCGCAACCCGTCTTCGGCCGACCAGCCGACCGGCGTGCGGAACAGGGACGCGCCCAACGCGTACCCGTGCGACAACAGGTACGCCTCGGTCTCGGGCCGGTCGGTCAACGCGATCCGGTCGGGTGGCGAGCCGTACGCGCCGTGGCTCCACAGCACGAGCGTCCCGTTCCACCGGTCCGGCACCATCACCCGGTACCGCGCGCCGTCGATCTCGCCCTCGTACCGCCGGACACCGCTCGCCGCCGCGGGTGCGGCGACCAACCCCATCAGCACCACCACGAGCAGAACCCCGAACCTGCGCATGACGACCTTCTTAACGCTGCGGCGTGCGCGGTGGTCCGGTTTCGCGCCCTTCCGCGCCGTTCCGCCCAACGTCGAACGGCCGAACGGCCGGACGCGGACCCGCAAGAGTGCGGTGACGTGGGGAAATAGCGGCGAAAGCGCCCGAAGCGGACCGTCCGGGCGGTTACAGTCGCCCCGTCCCCGCGTCCCGCCGGTGCGGGTGCGACGAGGCTGGCCCGCGAGGAGTCCGGTGGCCGAACACGGTGCAGGGGAACGCTCGTCGTCGGTCGAGGTCGTGGACGAGCTGGTGAAGCTCCTGCAGGAGCTGACCGAACGGCCGCGGTTCGGCGAGCTGCCGGGCCGCCGGTCGGGCGCGCGGGCCGGTGGCGACCGGGGCATCCCGCTGGTCTGCCTGGTCCGCGGCACGCAGGCGACCGGTCTGCTGCAGGCCCTGCAGGCGCACCTGCGCGGCGCCCACCCCGGCCGCGTGCCGCACGCCTACCACCGGTTCCCGGAACCGGACGCGGACCTGCCCGAGCCCGGCACGGTGGAAGCCGTCGGGTCGGTGCTGGTGCACGTCGCCCGCGAACTGGCCCACGGCGCGAACGACCGCTACGGGCGGCACGAGTTCCGCCGCTTCGAGCTCGTCTACTGGCTGATGAACCAGCGCCTGGACGGCACCGACCCGGAGTCGGCCGCGACCCTGCTGACCCGATTGCGGGAGCGGGACCTGGGGCGCCGCAGCGGTGACGACCTGAAGGACGTGCTGGACGACGCCGCCGGCACCGCGCCGTGGTGGGTGCGGCTGGTGGTGCGGCTCGCGCCGTCCTTCCTGTTCCGGGCGAAGCTGCGCGGGCTCGTGCCGGGCAGCGAGTACCGGTGGCTGCTCCGCCAGCCCTACCTCGCGCCGCACGACCCGGGCACGTTCATCGGCTTCGCCGAGCGGTTGACCTCCGCGCTGGTGCCCGGCCAGAGCGCCGAGCCGCGCGAGGACACCGGCCAGCTGGCGAAGCTGCTGGTCAACGCGTTCCTGGAGGACGTGCGCCGCGCCTATCGGCGGTCGTGGTGGCGGATCAGGTCGGCCCGCCGCACGGTGTACCCGGTCGTGCTGCTGGACGGCATCCGCCGCGACAACGGCGGCTACGCCCTGCTGAAGATCATCAACGACGTCCGCAACGACACCGGCGCGTTCGACCCGCTGGTGATCATCTCCGGCAGCGCCAAGGTGCCGCCGGACGCGGAGACCGCCGCCGAGCGCGAACCGGCGCCGGTGAGCCAGGCGAGCCACGCCTACGAGACGTGGGCGCGCAAGCTGGCCACGGACAGCCGGGCGCGCCGTCCCACCGCGTGGTTCCTGCCGCTGCGGGTGCCGGACGTGACCGTGGTGCGCGGTGAGGTGCCGCCCACGGCCACGCTGTCGGTGCGGCAGGCACCGATCTGGTCGCGCACGTCGGTGCTCGCGGTGGTGGTGCTGCTCCTGCTCGGGGCGGTGGCCACGGTCGGCTACCGGCACGTGGCGGACGTGGTCGCCGCGAACGACCGGTGGCGGTTCGAGCACTGCGGGCTGGACCGGGACAACCCCGACGCGCACACGCTGCGCCGGATCGGCGACGACTGCGTGGGCGTCACCACGGGTCCCGTGCCGCTGTTCGGCGAGGCCGACGGTGAGGACCTCCAGCGCTTCAACCGGGTCCAGCAGCTGATCGTGGACCAGAACCGGCGGGTGCTGGAGGCGCACGCGCGCGACCGCGGCCGCCCCTACGCGACGGTCGTGTACGTGTCGGCGATGGGCACGGCCCGGGACGCGCTGGCCAGCAACACCGCCCGGCTGGTCGGCGTCGCGGCCCGGCAGGCGCGGCTGCTCGACCGCACCGACTCCGACGACCCGCTGATCCGGGTCCTGCTGAGCAACGCGGGCTCGGCGATGCGGCACGGAGGAGTGGTGGCCGAGGTGCTCGGGTCGATGCTGGAGCGGGACAAGAGCATCGTCGGCGTGCTCGGCATGGCGTTGAGCAGCACGCCGACCAGGGACACGATCACCGCGCTGGGGAAGGTCGGCCTGCCGGTGGTCGCCGCGACGCTGTCGGACGACGAGATGCCCACCGCGTCCCGGATGTACTTCCAGGTCTCGCCGACCAACGACCGGCAGGCGATGGTCGCGGCCCGGCACGTGCGCGCGAACCACCCCGGCCGCGGCGGCGTGGTGATCGTGCACTCCAGCGACGAGCAGGACTCCTACTCGGCCAACCTGCGGCTGGACGTGGCCGCGCGGTTCGCCGAACTGGGGCTGCGGGTGCGCGAGCAGCCGTACCAGCCGGTGTCGGCCGGGCAGGGCTCCGACGCCAGGCGGCTCGGCCAGTCGCTGTGCGACGTCGGTGACGACGAGGTGGTGTTCTTCGCCGGGCGGCCCGCGGACTTCGGCAAGCTGATGGACGGCCTGAGCGCCGGGTGCAAGGGCGACCCGCCCGTGCTGCTGGCCGGCGACGACATCGCCCGCTACGCCGCAGACGACACCTTGCGCGGCCAGCACCCGGAGATCCCGTTCGAGTACGTGTCGTTCGCGATCGGCGCCCAGGGCTGCGCGGCGGCGACGGAGATGCACCAGGCGTTGCGCCACCTCGTGCCGGAGGAGTGCGAGGGTGGCGCGAACCCGTCGCTGGACGGCCACGCGGCGCTCACCTACGACGCGCTGTACCTGTTCGTGCACGCCATGATCCAGCTCGGGGACATCCCGGTGTCGCCCGGCCACGTCTGGAAGGAGATGAGCGACATCGGCGGCGAGCGGGCGCTGTCGGGTGAGAGCGGTGTGATCGACTTCGGGGACGGCCAGGTCCCGATCGACAAGTTCCTGGCCGTGCTCGGGGTGACCGACGGCGAGCCGCCCACCGTGCTGGCCTCGTGCGGCGACTACCCGAACCGCGATGACCTCGACCTCCGCCGCGCGCCGTGGTGCCCCACCACCCCACGCCGCAGCGAGTAGACGAACCGGTCCGGGCGCAGCACCGCCACGTCCGTGCCGTGCCGGGCGAACCACGCCGTCAACGTGCCGTCCACGTCGACCACGGACGTCACCTCGGCGGTGTCGTCGGCCGCGGTCCGCAGAACCCGCACGAACCGGGCGGGCGGTCCCTGCCAGGCCGTCGCCGTCGCCCGGTCCACCCCCGGTCCGATCACGGTGAACTCGACGCCCAGCACCGAGTCCAGCGGCTGGGGCGTCGCCGACCCCGGCAACGTCACCCTGGGCTGCGGGAACATCGTGCCGACCGCGCCGCGCCGCCTCCCGCCCGCCAGCACGCCCCGGCGCAGGGCGGGCAGCGGCTTGAACTCGAAGTGCCGCACGAAGCGCCGCACCCGAGGGACGGTCTGCACGGCCCGCAGCACGGCGTCCCGCACGGCTGCGGCGAACCGGTCGCGCACCAGGAACACCCGGCCGAGCCGCACGCTGGTCCGCGCCATCTCCTCGACGTGCGGTCGGCGTTCGGTCTCGTAGCTGTCCAGCAGCGACTCGTCGGCCCGGCCGCCCAGCACGAGGCCCAGCTTCCAGGTCAGGTTCGCCGCGTCCCGCAACCCGCTGCACAGGCCCTGGCCCAGGAACGGCGGCATCTGGTGGGCCGCGTCACCGAGCAGGAACACCCGCCCGGACCGCCACCGCGACGCGACCAGGTGGTGGAAGGTGTAGACGGTCGCCCTCGTCACCGTGAACCGCGCCGGGTCGACGTACGGCGCGACGAGCCGCGCGATGGTGTCCGGCCGGGTCATCTCCTCGGCCGTCTCGCCCGGCCGGAGCATGAACTCCAGCCGGTAGCCGTCGAACGCGCCGGGCGACACGAACGCCGGACGACGCCAGTCGCACACGAACCGCGTGGTCGGCACCCGGACCGCCCCGGGCTCCAGCGTGCCCGACACGGCCAGCCACGGCTCGGCGTAGGACGACCCGGCCAGCTCGATCCCGGCCGCCGCACGCGTCGTGCTGCGAGCGCCGTCGCACCCCAGCACGTAACGCGCGTGCACGGCCTCCGTCACGCCGGTCCGCAGGTCGCGCACCACCACGTCGTCACCCAGCTCGACCAGTTCGACGCCGGTCCGCAGCACCACGTGCGGGAACCGGTCCAGGCCCGCCCGCAGCACCGCCTCCAGCCGCGGCTGGTCGAAGAAGTGCAGCGGGCCCGCGCCCAGCCCGAAGTCGACCTCGTCCAGGGCGATCGTGGCGAACGGCCTGCCTTTCGCGTCCACGTACTCGGCGGTCGAGGGCCGGTGCAGGTCACGGGCCACCGCGAGACCGGCCTGCTGGTAGATCCGCAGCGCCTCGTCGTCGCACGAGAACGCCCGCGGCTGCCCGTGCGGCCCGGTGGCCCGTTCCACGACCAGCGTGCGGACACCGTGCAGGCCGAGCAGGTTCGCGGTCACCGCACCGACAGGGCCGCAACCGACAACTACGACGTCGAACTCCATGCGCCCATGTCAGCGGTCGGCTGTGGAATCCGTGTGGAGGTCGGTCTCCACACCGGCTGCCGCACGGGCCGACAGCAGGTAGGCGCCCTGTGCGGTGGCGAGTTCGACGGCTGCGGCGAGTTCGGCCGCGTCACCCCGGGCCGTGCCGCGGACCCGGTGCAATTCGGCCGCGAGCACCGTTTCCCCGCTGGCTTCGGCCAGCGCCAGGCCCTCGTCGGCCAGCCGCTCCGCCTCGGCGTTCTGCCCGGCGACCAGGTAGGCGTCGGCCATCGCGGCGGTGGTGATCGTGCGGGTCGACCGCAGCCCGAGCCGGTAGATCGCGTCACCGGCGGCCCGCATCGCCGTCAGCCGGCCCACGTCGCCACCGCGCACCGCCGCCCACTCGGCCACGAAGTCGCCGGTCGTCACGAAGTGCCGCATGCCCTGCCGCTCGCCGGTCTCCCGGCAGCGCCGGGCCGCGGCACGTCCCAGCGCGACGTCGTGCTCCTGCAGCGCCAGCCACGCGGTGAACAGCGCGGCGTTGGCCCGGCCGTACGGGTCGTCGGCACGTTCGGCGAGGTCGAGGGCGGCGGCCAGGTCGGCTCGGGCCGCGGTGCCGTCACCTCGCAGGGACCTCACCAGGGCGCGGAAGTTGTACGGGGCGAGCGTGGGCGTGCGGCCCGCCTGGCCGACGAGCTGCCGCGGGTCGAGGTCGCGCAGCCGGGCGACGGCCGTGCTCAGGTCGGCGTCGGCCGCGGCGAGGTGGCCGGTGAAGTAGCCGACCACGCCGAGCAGGTAGTGGCCGGCGGCGGAGATCAGGCCGTCGCCCGCCGTCAGCTGTCGGGCCAGGTCGGTGGCGATGGCGAACTCCGCCCGGTTGCAGGCCAGCTCGCCGAGCGTCCACAGCGCGGGCCGCGGGTCGGTGTCGACGTGGGGGAGCAGCGCCCTGGCCCGGGCGGCGGCCCGGTCGACGGCGTCGCTGCCGACGCCGACGGTGATCTGGAGCAGCGCGGTGCGGCGCAGGTGCACGTCCAGCTCACGTGCCGGCTGCCCGGCCAACAGCGCGGCGGCCCGGTCGAGGTGGGCCAACGCGTCCTCGTAGGCCAGCCGGTGGGTGGCGTCCTCGGCGGCGCGCAACGTCCACCGCAGGTGGTCGTCACCGTGGCCGAGGCCCACCGCCTGCCCGTAGTGGTAAGCCAGCTCCGCCGGGGTTAGCACGTCGGCGCCGGCGTCGGCCAAGCGGGCGTGCAGCGCGGCGCGTCGCGGCGGGGCCAGGTCGGCGTAGGCCGCCTGGGCGAACAGCGGGTGCCGGAACCGCACCACACCGGGACCGGCCCCGACCACCAGGTGGGCCGCGTGCGGGTGCGCGAGGAGGTCCGTGACGGCCGTACCGGACGCCTGCGCGAGCACGCGGAGGTCCAGGTCGCGCCCGGCGACGCAGAGCAGGTCCAGGCAGTCGCGGGTGGTGTCGTCGAGCGCGTTCAGCCGCACCCGGACGGTGTCCCGCACGCTCGGCGGCGGCTCTCCCTCGGCCGGGTCGGGTGAGGCGAGCAGCTCGGTGATGAAGAACGGGTTGCCGCCGGTCCGCTCGACCAGCCCCGTCACCAGGTGCGGTGAGGGGTCGGTCCCCGTCCGACCGCGCACCAGCTCGGCGACGGCGTCCGCGTCCAGACCGGCGGGGCGCAGCTGCCGGAACCCGGGTGCGCGGGCGAGGTCGGCGAGCGTGGCGACCAGGTCGGGGTCGTGCTCGTAGGGGCGGAGCGTGAGCACGACCAGCGTCCGTCCGGTGTGGACGGTGGTGGCGAGGGAGCGCAGCAGCAGCAACGAGTCCCGGTCGGCGGCGTGCAGGTCGTCCAGCACGACGACCAGCCCGGCCGGTGCGGCGACGGCGCGCACCAGGTCGGCGACGGCCTCGTAGGTGCGGAAGCGGGCCGCCTGGTCGACTCCGGACTCGGCCGGCGGCCCGTCGGCGAACCCGGCCAGCGCCGGCGTGCGGGCGGCGTCACCGGCCTGCGGCAGGGCCACCAGGGCGCGCACCACCTGCGCCCACAGCCAGAACGGCGGCGCCTGGCCCAGGTCGGGGCAGCGGCCCCAGACGACCGGGACGCCCGCGGCCGTCGCGCGGTCGTCCACGGCGCGGGCCAGGCTGGTCTTGCCGATGCCCGCCTCGCCGACGAGGGCGGCCACCCGTCCGGTCCGGCGTGCGGCGGTGAGCAGGTCCTGCAGCGCGGTCAGCTCACCCGGCCGCCCGACGAGCCCGTGGCCGGGCGCCGCGGGTGCCGGCACGTCGTGGTCGAGGATCCGGCGGTGCAGGTCGCGCAGCTCGGCGCCGGGTTCGACGCCGTACTCGTCGGCGAGCACGCGCCGGCCCTCGGTGTAGGCGGCGAGCGCGTCAGCCTGCCGCCCGGCCCGGTAGAGGGCCAGCATGAGCTGCGCGCGGGCGTGCTCCCGGCCGGGGTGGGCGGTCACGAACCGGCGCAGCTCCGGCACCACGTCCCGGCCGGTCGCGACGGCGGCGGCGAACCGCCCTTCCTCCGCCGCGAGCCTCGACTCGACCAGCCGTGCCACGTCGGGCCGGACGGCGACCACGTCGACCGGGTCACCGCGCCACAGGGCCAGCGCGTCGGTGTAGAGGCGTTCGGCGGTCGCCGGGTCACCGGCCGCGGCGGCCCGCCGCAGGAGGTCGGTGAACCGGACGAAGTCGATCGCCTCCGGCGGCACCCGCAACCGGTAGCCGCCGGGGTGGTTGCGCAGCAGTTCGCCCGACGACCGCGCCCGCCGGTCCGGCTCCAGGGCACGCCGCAGCCCGGCCACGTACGTGCGGAGGGTGACCTCGGCGCTGGCGGGCGGTCGACCGTCCCACAGGGCGTCGGCCAGCCAGTCGGCGGTCAGGGCCTGGTTGTGACGCAACAGGAGCACCGCCAGCAACCGCTGCTGCTGCGGCCCGCCCACCGCGACCGGTTCGCCGTCACGCGTCACGCGCAGCGGCCCCAGGACCTCGAACCGCAACGGCACTACCCCCAGGCTCGGTGAGGCCGCAGTTTATCGGGATTGTCGGACCTCCCTGGCACGATCGCGGTGTCGAGAAGGGGGTTGGCGATGGCGGTGCACGTGGCGAGCAGGCGGCGGGGTGCGGCGTGGCTCGCGAAGACGTACCCGGGTGCGTTCGTGGTGGACGTGACGTCGAAGGGACCGCGGCCGTGGGTGCGGCTGAGCCCGTTCTACCCGCACGGCGGCATCCCCGTGCCGTTCACGCCCGGCGTCACGGCGCAGTCGGTGGAGGGTGTCTGGCAGGCGCTGAAGGTCTTCGAGGGCGCGGACGTCGACCCGGCGAAGTTGGACGTGACGACCATGGCGGGGTTGAAGCGCACGGTCCGGCGGTTCGGCCCGGTGCGCGGCCACCGCGCCGGGTTGGCCGGTGATCGGCTCCTGTCGTACGAGGACGCGCGGCGGACCATCTACTTGCCCACGTACCGCTGGGTCCTGGAGCACCGGGCGGCGGAGGAGGTGGCCGGGCTCGCCGAGTTGAGCGGGCAGGGGGACGTGGTGCTGCTCGACTACACGACGAACGGTGACGTGACCGACCTGGCGACACCGCTGTCGCACGCGGCCTTGATCGCCGCGTATCTGGAGGACGCTCGGGTGGACGCGCGCTGACGCCTGCCCGGCACGCGCCGCCGGGCAAGGACCACCGGCCCGTCCACGGTGGACGGGCCGGTGGTGGGTGCTGTGATCAGCCGATCGTGGTGGTGGTGATCACCGGGTTGGGGTTGGGGTAGCAGCGGGTCGGTACGTTGATGTTGCCCAGGAACGAGGCGACGACAGCGGTGAACGTGAGACCGGGGTCGCTGTAGCTCGTGCCGTGCAGCTTGGTCTGGATGGTGCCGGACTGGGCGGCCTTGAGCCGGACGGTGACCGTCGGCAGCTCGAACGTCGCGCCGCCGTTGATCGGTCCGCTCGCGGAGAGGGTGCCCATGGCGCCGCCGGTCGGGTGATTATGTGTTACCCCCGGTTACCCCAACGTTTCGGGCACGTTTCCCGGCCGGGCGGCGCTCGCGATCAGCGCTCCACGGCCAGTCGGACGCCGAGCCCGATGAACACGCCGCCGGTGGCGACGTCGATCCGGCGGCGGGCGGCGTGCCTGCGGCGCAACCAGCCGCCGATCCGGCCGGCCAGCACGCCGACCGTGCCGTCCACGACGAACTCCAGCACGATCAGGATCGCGCCGAGGATGGCGAACTGGAGCCACACCCGGCCGAGGTCCGGGTTGATGAACTGCGGCAGGAACGCGATCGTGAAGGTGACCATCTTCGGGTTGAGCAGGTTGGTCGCCATCCCGGTGAGGAAGGCGCGGCGGCCGGACATGCCGCCGGTCACCGCCTCGCCGACCACGGTGCGCCCGCGGTGGCGGATGGCCTGCACGCCCAGGTACACCAGGTAGGCCGCGCCGATCGTGCGGACCACCGTGAACGCCACCGGCACCGCGGCGAACAACGCGGCCAGGCCCGCCGCCGCGACGATGACGTGGACGGCCTCGCTCGTCGCCACGCCCGCCGTGGCCAGCAGCCCGGCCCGCGGCCCGCCGCGCATCCCGCAGCCGAGGACGAACAGCATGTCGGGACCGGGGGTGATCATCGCGACGATGGTGGTCAGCGTGAACAGGACGAGCAGGTGGTGGTCGATCGGCATGCCCGGATGCAACCACCCGGTGCGTGGGCCGCGCTCGTGAATTCCCGGTGACCGGGACCGGGCCGGGACCGGGGTCGGGGCCGGGTCGGGACCGGGGTCGGGGCCGGGTCGGGTTCGCTGGGAGTGCGAGCGCGCTGCGCTGTGCACCCTGGCCGTAAATTGGTGCCATGAGCAGCGCGACGGGCAGCGGCCAGCAGCCGCGGGTGGTTTCCGGCAGGCAGTCGGAGCTGCTGGGCCTGCTCCGCGACGAGGGCGCGATGTCCCGGGTCGCGCTGGGCGAGCGGTTGGAGTTGCCGCGGGCCAAGCTGACCGCCGAGCTGGCCAGGCTGGTGGACGTCGGTCTGGTGCAGGTCGGCGGACCGGCGGCCAGCCGGGGCGGTCGGCGGTCGACGCTCGTCCACCTGGCCGACGACCTGCGCGTGCTCGGCGTGGACGTGGGCGCGACGTCGGTGACGGTCGCCGTCACCGACGGCCGCTGCGAGGTGCTGGAGAGCCGCAGCGAGGAGTGCGACGTCCGCAGCGGACCGGCGCAGGTGCTGAGCCGGGTCGCCGAACTGGCCGACGTCGTCTACGCCAAGGCGCCGGGCCGGTTGATCGGCGCGGGCATCGGCCTGCCGGGTCCGGTGAGCTTCCGCGACGGCATGCCGGTCGCACCTCCGATCATGCCCGGCTGGGACCGCTACCCCGTGCGCGACGAGTTGGCGGGGCGGTGGGGCTGCCCGGTGACGGTGGACAACGACGTGAACGCGATGGCGTTGGGCGAGCGGCACGCGGGAGTGGCCCGGTCGCTGGAGGATCTGATCTTCGTCAAGGTCGGCACCGGCATCGGCTGCGGGATCGTGCTCGGTGGCAAGGTCTACCGGGGCGTGGCGGGCACCGCCGGCGACATCGGGCACATCAGGTTGGACGACTTCGGCCCGGCGTGCGCGTGCGGCGAGGTCGGGTGCCTGGAGGCGTACTTCGGCGGTTCGGCGCTGGCCCGTGACGCCACGACGCTGGCGCGCAGCGGCCGGTCCGTCGCGCTGGCCACCGCGTTGCACGACAAGGGCGTGCTGACCGCCGAGGACGTCGGCACCGCCGCCGCGGCGGGCGACTTCGCGGCGGCGAACCTGGTGCGGGAGGGCGGCAGGCGGTTGGGGCACGTGGTCGCGTCGCTGGTCAGCTTCCTCAACCCGGGCATGGTGGTCATCGGCGGTGGCGTGTCGCGGTTGGGGCACTCGCTGTTGGCCGAGGTGCGCAGTGCGGTGTACCGGCGTTCGCTGCCGTTGGCGACGGGCAACCTGCCCATCGTGTTGTCGGAGTTGGGTGACTTGGCGGGCGTGACGGGTGCGGCCTGGTCGGCGACCGATCGGGCGTTCTCGCCGGCGGGCTGATCCACCTGGTCCGGTGACCATGGTGGTCCTGGCTGGGCGTCTGTGGTTTCTTCCGGCTCGATTTGACATGGGGCCCTTACGGGCACTCCAGGCAGGCCGAAGCCGGGCAGGCCTGGCGGGAAAAGCGTCCGCCAAGCCTGCCCGGCTTCGACCAGCCTAAAGCACCCGAACCCATGTCAAATCGAGCCTCGGTGGGCGGGTTCCGGGTCCGTCGTGGGCGCGCTGTGGGTCCGTCGTGGGTGCGGTGAGCGCGGGCTGTGGTCGGTCGGGGTTGCGAGCTTCCGTCGAAAGTGAGCGGACTTTTGCAACGAGCTGACAAAAGTCGGCCGAAGTTCTTGTCAGGTCGTGCGGCGAACTGTCAGGATCGGCCGCAACTCACCCCGGAACGTGAGTTGGACCACCTCGTTCGATCGACTCCCTCGACGAAGTCGGAGCCACGATGCAGGCGCAGACCGAAGGCAGGCGCGGGGCGAACCTCGCCCTCCTCCTGCGCACGCTCCGCGCCCGTGGCCCGCTGTCGCGTGCCCAGCTGGCGGCGGGTTCCGGTCTGTCGAAAGCCACGGTCGCCCCGCTCCTGGCGGACCTCGAACGACGTGGCCTGACCGAACGCGCGGGCACCACGACGACGCAGGGCAGGCCGGGGCAGTTGGTCCAGTTGCGTCCCGGGGCGGTCTGCGGCATCGGGTTGGACGTGCGCCCCGGCCACCTCGGCGCGACGGTCACCGACCTGACCGGCGAAGTGCATCTGCGCCGGCAGACCAGCTGTGACACCAGCGCGCCCGAGCACGCCCTGGACCGGCTCGCCGACCTGACCCGCCGTGCCCTCGAAGACGTGCCGGAGGCCGACTGGGCCGGTGTCACGGTGGCGATCCCCGGCCAGGCCGACCGCGTGACCGGCGCCGCCACCGCCGAACGGCTGCGTTGGCGTGAAGTGGCGGTGGTGGACGGGTTGGCGGCGCGGACCGGTCTGCCCATCGGCCGGCTCGGCATCGACACCGACGCCAACCTCGCCGCCCGCGCCGAGCACGACAGCGACCCGGTGGACGACCTCGTCTACCTGACCGGTGACCACAGCGTCGCGGCGGGCGTGATCGCCAACGGCACGCTGGTGCGCGGTGCGGACAACCGCGCGGGCGAGGTGGGCCACATGGTGCTCGACCCGCTCGGTAGCACGTCCTGCGCCTGCGGCCGGCGTGGGTGCTGGGAGACGCAGGTGGGGCTGGACGCGTTCCTGCACGCCTGCGCGCCGCGTCACGACCAGGTGCACGACCCGGAACTGGCGCCCGGTGAACGCATGACGATCCTGCGCACCCGCGCCGAACGCGGTGACGCCCGCACCCTCGACGCGCTGCACCGCACGGCCGCTGCCCTGGCGTCCGGCCTCTCCATCCTGGCGACCCTGCTCAACCCGCAGAAGATCGTGCTCGGCGGCTACTTCGCCGCCCTGCAGGACTGGCTGGTCGCGCCGCAGCGGCACGGGCGGACGCGGGTCAGCGCGTCCACGCTGGGGTTCACCGCGGGCGGCAAGGGTGCGGCGCTGGCCGCGTTGCGCCGGGTGCTCGACGACCCGACCGTCGTGCCCGTCAAAGCGCCCAAGGCGGGCGGTTCACACGAAGGGGCCTCGGCATGACCCTGCTCCGGATGGCCGGCATCGGCAAGACGTTCCCGGGCGTGCGCGCGTTGGACCAGGTGGACCTGGAGGTCGCCGAGGGCGAGGTGCACTGCCTGCTCGGCCAGAACGGCGCGGGGAAGTCCACCCTGATCAAGGTGCTCGCCGGCGCGCACCAGCCCGACGAAGGCGAGATCACGTGGCGTGGTGAGAGGACCGCGCTGCCGTCGCCGGTGGCCGCGTTGCGGCGGGGCATCGCCACCATGTACCAGGAGCTGGACCTGGTGCCGGACGTCTCGGTGGCGGAGAACGTGTTCCTCGGCCACGAGCCGACCCGGTTCGGCTTCACCCGCCGCCGCGCGGCCCGAGACCTCACCAGGACGTTGATGGCACGCCTGGGCCACCCCGAGATCAGCCCCGACCGCGAGGTGGGCCGGCTGTCCGCCGCCGGTCAGCAGCTGGTGTCGATGGCACGCGCCCTGGCGCACGACGCCCGGCTCATCGTGATGGACGAGCCGACCGCCGCCCTGGCCGCGGACGAGGTGGACAACCTGTTCCGCATCGTCGGCGAGCTCACCAAGGACGGTGTCGCCGTCCTCTACATCTCGCACCGCCTCGAAGAGATCCGCCGCATCGGCAGCCGCGTCACCGTGCTCAAGGACGGCCGCACGGTCGCCGCGAACCTCCCGGCCGACACCCCGACCGCCGACCTGGTCGACCTGATGTCCGGCCGCAAGGTGGAGACGGTCTTCCCGCACCGCGAAGCGTCCACCGTGGACGTCACGCGGGAGGTCCTGACGGTCACCGGGCTGACCCGCAAGGGCGAGTTCCACGACGTCGGCTTCCACGTGCACGCCGGGGAGGTCCTGGGCATCGCGGGCCTGGTCGGCGCGGGCCGCAGCGAGATCCTGGAGACGGTGTTCGGCGCGCGCAAACCGGACGCCGGGCACATCGCGGTGGACGGGAAACCGGTCCGGCCGGGCAGCGTCGTCGCCGCCGTCAAAGCGGGCATCGGGCTGGCACCGGAGGAGCGCAAGGCACAGGGCCTGCTGCTGGACCTGACGGTCGCGCACAACGTGACGCTGTCCAGCCTCTCGGCCTACAGCCGCGCCGGCTTCCTGGACCGCGCCCGCGAGCTGAAGGACTCCAAGGCCACCCTGGAACGGCTCGACCTGCGGCCCGCCGACCCGAGACGGCTCGTCGCCGAGTTCTCCGGCGGCAACCAGCAGAAGGCCGTCGTGGCGCGCTGGCTGGTCCGGGGCTGCAAGGTGCTGCTCCTGGACGAGCCGACGCGCGGCGTGGACGTCGGCGCCCGCGCCGAGCTGTACCGGGTGATCCACGAGCTGGCCGCGGCCGGCGTCGCGGTCGTGCTGGTGTCCAGCGAGGTCGCCGAGGTGCTCGGCCTCGCCGACCGCGTGCTGGTGCTGCGCGACGGCGAGGTGATCGCGGACCGGCGGGCCGACGAGCTCACCGAATCCGCCGTGTTGGACATGGTGATGGCGGGCAGCGCCGTCACCGAAGAGGAGGCGTCGTGACCGAGACGAGGGTCGTCGACCCCGAGACCGCCGCACCGGGGGAGCCGCGCAAGCATCGGCGCAACCTCGACCTGAGGCTGACCGGGCTGCTCGGCGTGCTGGTGGTGCTGTGCGTCGTCGGCTACGCCACCCGACCGGACAGCTTCCTCACCGAGGCCAACATCTCCACCATGCTGCGGCTGGCCGCGGCGATCGGCGTGGTCAGCGTCGGCATGACGTTCGTGATCATCAGCGGCGGCATCGACCTGTCCGTCGGCTCGATCGTGGCGCTGGCGGGCGTGTGGATGACGACCGTGGCCACCCAGTCCTACGGGCCGGTGGTCATGGTGCTGTGCGCGCTGCTGGTCGGCCTGGGCTGCGGACTGGTCAACGGGCTGCTCATCTCCTACGGCAGGATAGTGCCGTTCATCGCCACCCTCGCCATGTACGCGTCGGCGAAGGGCCTGGCCGAACGGCTCTCCGGCCGCCGCACCCAGGTCGTCACCGAAACCGGGTTCACCACGTTTTTCCGCGGTGACATCCTCGGCATCCCGGTGCTGATCTGGACGCTGGCCGCGGTGTTCGCGGTCGGCTGGGTGCTGCTCAACCGCACCACGTTCGGCCGCCGCACGTTCGCCGTCGGCGGCAACGCCGAAGCCGCCCGCCTGGCCGGCATCGACGTCCGCAGGCACACCGCGCTCGTCTACGGCCTCGCCGGCCTGTGCTGCGGCATCGCCGCGCTCATGGTCGTCGCCCGCACCACCTCCGGCGCGTCCACCAACGGCATGTTCTACGAGTTGGACGCGATCGCCGCGGTCGTCATCGGCGGCACGCTGCTCAGCGGCGGCCGGGGCTCGCTGATCGGCACGCTCATCGGCGTCCTCATCTTCACCGTGGTGGGCAACATCTTCACCCAGAACAACCTCGACACCGACATCCAGAACATCGCCAAGGGCGTGATCATCGTCGCCGCGGTGCTCCTCCAGCGCACCACCGCCCGCCGCCGCGGCGCGCACACCACCTGACGTCCACACCATCCCCCGACACACACCGCCCGGGAGTCAGCCATGCCTTCACTCGACCGCCGCCGCTTCCTCTGGGGAACCACCGCCGTCGGCACCGCCGCCCTGCTGGCCGGCTGCACGTCCAACGAGTCCGCCAACTCCGCGCCGAACGCCGTCGCGGGCGGCTCCGGCCAGAACAGCCAGCCCGGCAAGCAGGTCACCATCGGCTTCTCCGCGCCCGCCGCCGACCACGGCTGGATGGCCGCGATGACCAAGAACGCCAAGGCGCAGGCCGACGAGTTCTCCGACGTCACGTTCAAGGCCACCGAGGGCACCAACGACGTCAACCAGCAGATCGCCCAGGTCGAGACGCTGATCAACGACAAGGTCGACGTGCTGGTGGTGCTGCCGTTCGACGGCAAGGCGCTCACCGAGGTCGGCCGCCAGGCCATGGACGCGGGCATCCCGGTCATCAACCTCGACCGCGTCTTCGACACCCCGCTCGCCTACCGGCTGTGGATCGGCGGCGACAACTACCGCATGGGCGTCAACGCGGGCGAGTACATCGTCGCCCAGATGAAGGCCAAGAACATCTCGAACCCGATCATCGGCGAGGTCGCGGGCATCGACTCGCTGCCGCTGACCCAGGAACGCAGCCAGGGCTTCAAGGACGCCCTGGGCAAGGCGGGCTTCTCCGTCGGCCCGCGCGTCTCGGCGCAGTTCACCTCCGAGTCCGGCGAGCAGCAGACGGCCAACCTGCTCCAGTCCGCGCCCAAGCTGGACGCCCTGTGGAACCACGACGACGACCAGGGCATCGGCGTGATGGCGGCCATCGACAGCGCCGGCCGCAAGGAGTTCGTCATGGTCGGCGGCGCCGGCTCGCGCAACATGATGGACCTGATCAAGGCCGACACCGGCGTGGTCAAGGCCACCGTCCTCTACAGCCCGTCGATGGCGTCCTCGGCGATCGCCCTGGCCCGCCTGCTCGGCCAGGCCAAGGGCATCGGCGACATGGCCGAGCACGACATCCCCGCGTCCATCACCACCTACTCCGCCGTGGTGACCAAGGAGAACGTCGACCAGTACCTCGACGTCGGCTTCGACTCCTGACCTGGTTCGACACTGCTGTGAAAGGCTGCTGATGACGGAAGAGATCGGCGTGGGCATGGTCGGCCACGCGTTCATGGGCGCGGTGCACTCGCACGCCTGGCGCAGCGTCCACCGGTTCTTCGACGTGCCCCTGACGCCCCGGCTGGCCGCGCTCGGCGGCCGAGACGCGGTGCGCACCAAGGAAGCCGCGACCAAGTACGGCTGGGCGGCCGTGGAGACCGACTGGCGCGCGCTCGTCGCCCGGGACGACGTCCACCTCGTCGACATCTGCACCCCCGGCGACACGCACGCCGAGATCGCGCTCGCCGCGCTCGCCGCCGGCAAGCACGTGCTGTGCGAGAAGCCGCTGGCCAACACGGTCGCCGAAGCCGAGGCGATGGCCGCCGCGGCGGACGAGGCCGCCGCCCGCGGTGTCCGGTCGATGGTCGCGTTCAACTACCGGCGGGTGCCCGCGATCGCGCTGGCCCGCAGGCTGGTCGAGGAGGGCCGGATCGGCGAGGTCCGGCACGTGCGCGCGGTGTACCTGCAGGACTGGCTGTCCGACCCGGCGTCGCCGATGACGTGGCGGCTGCGCAAGGAGAAGGCCGGTTCCGGCGCGTTGGGCGACCTCGGCGCGCACATCGTGGACGCCGCCCAGTACGTCACCGGCGACCTGATCACCGGCGTCAGCGCCGCCACCGAGACGTTCGTCCGCTCGCGCCCCGACGGTGACGGCGTCGGCGAGGTGACCGTGGACGACGCTGCCGTGTTCCTGGCCCGCTTCTCGTCCGGCGCGCTGGGCACGTTCGAGGCGACCCGGTACGCGCTGGGGCGCAAGAACGCGATGCGGCTGGAGGTCAACGGCACGCGCGGCAGCCTGGCGTTCGACTTCGAGTCGATGAACGAGCTGTCGGTGTTCTCGGCCGACGACGGCTCGGCGGCCGGGTTCCGGCGGATCCTGGTGACCGAGGCCGATCACCCGTACGTGGGCGCGTGGTGGCCGCCGGGTCACCTGCTCGGCTACGAGCACACGTTCACGCACGAGGTGGCGGACTTCCTGACGGCCATCGGCGGCGGTGCCGACCCGGCGCCGAGCTTCGCCGACGGGCTGCGGGTGCAGCGGGTGCTGGCGGCGGTGGAGGAGAGTGCCGGGCAGCAGTCGACGTGGACGACGATTGGAGATTCCCGATGAGCCGACCGGTCACGTTGTTCACCGGCCAGTGGGCCGACCTGCCGTTCGAGGAGGTGTGCCGGCTCGCGTCCGGGTGGGGTTACGACGGGCTGGAGATCGCCTGCTCCGGTGACCACTTCGAGGTCGACAAGGCGTTGGCGGACGACGACTACGTGCCCGCCAAGCGTGCGATGCTCAAGCAGTACGGGCTGGAGGTGTTCGCGATCTCCAACCACCTGGTCGGGCAGGCGGTGTGCGACGACCCGATCGACTTCCGGCACCAGGCGATCCTGCCCGCGCGGGTCTGGGGTGACGGCTCGCCGGAGGGTGTGCGTCAGCGTGCGGCCGCGGAGATGGCCGACACGGCGCGGGCGGCGGCGCGGTTGGGCGTGGATGTCGTCGTCGGGTTCACCGGGTCCTCGACCTGGAAGTACGTGGCGATGTTCCCGCCCGTGTCGCAGGCCGTGATCGACGAGGGCTACGCCGACTTCGCGCGGCGGTGGAACCCGATCCTGGACGTGTTCGACGAGGTCGGGGTGCGGTTCGCGCACGAGGTGCACCCGTCGGAGATCGCGTACGACTACTGGACGACCCGCAAGGCGCTGGACGCGGTGGGCAACCGTCCCGCGTTCGGCCTGAACTGGGACCCGTCGCACTTCGTCTGGCAGGACCTCGACCCGGTGGGTTTCATCCTCGACTTCGCCGACCGGATCTACCACGTCGACTGCAAGGACACCAAGAAGCGCTTCGACGGCCGCAACGGACGTCTCGGCTCCCACCTGGCCTGGGCCGACCCGCGCCGCGGCTGGGACTTCGTCTCGACCGGCCACGGTGATGTGCCGTGGGAGGAATCGTTCCGCGCCCTGAACGCCATCGGCTACCGCGGTCCGATCTCGGTGGAGTGGGAGGACGCCGGGATGGACCGGCTGCGCGGGGCGGAGGAGGCCGTCGGCTTCATCCGACGACACCTGTTCGACCCACCGGCGGCATCCTTCGACGCCGCTTTCAGCACGGGCGAGTGAACCCCCGCCGGCGCCCACCCACCAGCGGGCGCCGGCCCCACCCAACCCCCATACTGACAACTCCCGCAGGGGCCCACCGGAAACACGATCGGGTGATCATCGCCCGAAAATGTACGGAAACACCGTTACCGCCCCTCGGTTGCAACATGAGGAACCGCGACCACCCACACCCCCCGCACCGCCACCCCACCCCGACCCCGATCACCACCCAGCCCACCGCCACCACTCACCTCCCGGCCCCGGCTCACACCGCCGCCGGGCTGACACCGCCGGGCTGCCGCCGCCACCGAGCTCACACCACCGCGCGGCCTGCCGCCGCCCGGTCCGCCGCCACTTGGTCCGCCGCCGGGGCCCGGCCCCGCCACTGCCCGGCCTGCCGTCGCCCAGTCCACCGCCACCTGGTCCATCGCCCTCTCGGTCCACCGCAGCCCAGCTGACTCCCGCGTGGACCGCCGCCGCCGTCGATCCGCCGTGTCGACCGCAGCGCCCGTGGCCACAGCGCATACCCGGCCCGCCGAGAGCACCCTGTCCCGACCGCCACCGCTCCCGCCGCCGGCTTGGCCCTAGCCGATACCCGGCCCGCCGCCCGCACCGCACCTGCCGCCGTCGGCCGGCCACGTCGGCCGCCGTGCCGGTCGCCACAGCCCTCACCCGGCCCGCTGTCCGCACCGCCCCCGCTGCCGGTCCCGTCGTGTCGCTGCCGGCACCGCGCCCGCACCGCGCCCGCTGCCGGCACCGCGCGCGCCGCTGCCCGCACCGCGCCCGCTGCCGGCACCGCGCGCGCCGCTGCCC